>NZ_JANYME010000006.1 GCF_026616895.1 Campylobacter sp. MG1 | reverse complement strand
AAATTATTTAATAATTTATTTAATATTTTTTAAAATAAATAAAGTTATAGAAAGATTTAAATTTAAAAAGTTTTAGAATATTTTTAATGCTAATAAAGATAATTTGTATTAGCTAACTAGCTACTTATCTTTATCAGCATTTTGTTTTACGCTTGCTTGTTTGTTCTATGAAAAACTCCTTTTTAGTTAAAGGAGTTTTATCAGGGTGCATTTTCTTAAAATGCTCTAAATATTTTTCATAATCAGGTGCTCCAAGCATTGCGTAAAAAAACTCACGAAGCTGCTTTTTCATAAACCACTTCTTTAAGTGGAATGCTAAACCTATTAGAATAACTTTCTTTCCAAATTAGAACGAATTTAATTCCAACTATTATGGTAACTAATAAGAAGAAAATCGTTAAAATAGCATTTACTACATTAGAATGTGCTACTTGTTTAGCTTTATTAAATTCTTTTAAAGTCGCTTCACTATTATCTCCTGCATTAATTTTTACTAATAGTTCATCAGCTTTAGCAAAATTAATTTGAGCTGTTGCTACGTGAGAAATTGAGTTTGCGATTTTACTTTCACTTTGTGGTAATACCTTTGCAATACCTGCTGTAAATGTAGTTGAGATTACAAAAAGCGCAGGTAAAACAATAGCTAAGATATACTTTCTTTTTCCCATTTTAATAAATACAGAGCCACATAAAAACATAGCAACTACTGCTAAAAGTTGATTTGATACACCAAAAAGCGACCAAAGTGAATAAATTCCGCCAAGTGGGTCAATCGCACCACCATATAAGAACCAGCCCCATCCAGCAACACAAATTAAAGTAGCGAATATATTTGCTCCTAAATTACTTGTGTTTGCAAGTGGCTTATAAACATTTCCTAACATATCTTGAACCATAAATCTACAAGTTCTAGTTCCCGCATCAACTGCTGTTAAGATAAATAATGCTTCAAATAAAATAGCGAAGTGATACCAAAATGCCATCATTTCCTTTCCACCGATTAGCTCGTGAATAATTAATGATAAGCCTATTGCAAATGTAGGTGCTCCACCTGTTCTACTTAATATAGTGCTCTCACCTATATCATTAGCAAGTGTTTGAATATCAGCAGGAGTTACGCTAAATCCCCAAGCACTAATAGCTGCACTCGCACTCTCAAGTGTCGTGCCTATAATTGCTGGTGCTGAATTTATTGCAAAATATACTCCAGGTTGAAGTATGCAAGCAGCAATTAAAGCCATAATAGCAACTGCACTCTCCATTAGCATTGAACCATAGCCTACCATTTTTGCTTGTGTTTCATTTTCTAGCATTTTTGGACTTGTTCCACTAGAAATTAATGCGTGAAAGCCTGAAATCGCCCCACAAGCAATATTTATGAATAAAAATGGAAATAATCCACCCGCAAAAACAGGACCTGTGCCATCTATAAAATGTGTAACTTTTGCCATTTTAATTTCAGGAGAAACTAAAACAACACAAATAGCCATTATTAAAATTACACCAATTTTTAAAAATGTTGAAAGATAATCTCTTGGCGCAAGTAAAAACCAAACTGGCAAAATCGCAGCTATCATTCCATAGCCCATCATTATAAAGCTAAGTTCAAGAACGCTAAAATCAAAATGTCTTGCTAAATCAGGGTCGTTTGATACAACTTTTCCTAAATATAAAGCTATCATAAGTAAAACAAAGCCAATTATACTAGCTTCTCCGACTGCACCTGGGCGAATAAATCTCATATAAATTCCCATAAAAATAGCAATAGGAATTGTTGAAGCTATTGTGAATGTCCCCCAAGGAGAATGCGCTAAAGCTTTTACAACAACCATAGCTAAAATAGCAATGATAATTAGCATAATAAGAAAAATTCCTATCATAGAAACAACACCAACGAAATTCCCCATCTCGTCTTTAATCATTTCGCCAAGACTTTTTCCACCGCGTCTGCTTGATACAAAAAGCACAACAAAATCATGCACGCTACCAACTAAAACGCCACCAATTAATATCCATAATACACTAGGCAAATATCCCATTTGAGCTGCTAGGATTGGTCCAACAAGTGGTCCTGCACCTGCAATTGCAGCAAAGTGATGGCCAAATAAAACATATTTGTTTGTAGGAACAAAGTCTTTTCCATCGTTAAGTGCTACAGCAGGAGTAATCTTAGTAGCATCAACGCCGCAAAGCTTAGTTTCTATAAACAAAGCATAAAATCTATAGCCGATTGTATAAATACAAACAGCAGCTACAACTATCCAAGCAGCATTTATTGTTTCGCCATTATTTAAAGCGATAACGCCCATACAAAATGCTCCAAGAATAGCAACAACTATCCATAAAAGCTTATTCATAGCTTCTCCTTAAAAATAAATTAATTTTTTAATCTAATTAAAAATGTGAGTAAGTATTATAATCTAAAATTATAATACTTATAAGAATTTTATATTAAAAGATAAAAATATAAAAAAATTACGAGTTAAATTATTAATATTTATTATAAATGTTTCCATAATACTCAATATTCTCTGCATTGCCTAAAGCATTTACTTTATCTGCTATTTTTTGAGCGTTAATTTCTAAATCAAATTCACTAGCTTCACTAAAAGCCATATTAACATCTATAACACTATCTAATCGCTTAATGGCATTAAAAGTTGCTAAAGTATTGTCAAAATCACTAGCTTCAATTAAAACGATAAATTTTTTATCAATTACTTGCTCTATGTTGGCATCTTTTATATTTTTTATTTCGTTTTCAAATTCTTCATTTGCAATAACTACTAAAGATGAAATCATTAAAAATCCTTTTTGTATAAAATTTTTGAATAAGCATTGAGCTTTAATGTATTTTTATCAAATAATATTGAATTAAGATATAAATTACCTATATTTATTTTATCCTTACCTATACAAATATTATTTTCTAAATCGCAAGAATAAGCAAAGTTTAAATTATCACTTAAAGCGCAATTATAAACTAAATTATCACTTTCTATATTAGTAATTTCATTTAATTTATCATCATTAATTATAACTTTTCTATCAGTTGAGCAAGAAATAATATTATCTTTTTTATAATCTACATTATAAATATTATCTTTATGAACTTCCTTGCTTATAAAATCATTAGAATTTAAATCATAAACAACTATTTTTCCACTTTCAAATCCTAAAGCAATTTTTGCCTTTTCTTTATTAATACTTGCAGCATTTATGCTTGCATTTGAAAAATGAACTTTTTTTATTAAGTTAAATGATAAATCTCTTATGATTAGTTCGCTTCCTAAAGAAGTAAGAATTATTTTATCTTTATATAAAAATGCCTTATTAATATCGCTTGAGATTTTAAATTTCAATAATTTATTATCTTTATAAATGTTTAAAGTCTTTAATCCATCTTTTGAGCTAATTGCTAAAATGTTAATATCGTAATCATCAATAAAAATAATATTATCATCAAGGCTTAAAACCTTATCATTATTTTTATAAATATCATTGCCACACGCTACAAATTCATTATTGATATAGTTTATATAACAATCATATTCTAAATATTCTAATTCATTTAGGTTTAGCTCACTTGCTAAACCTAAACTAGCTATAAATAATAGCAATTTTTTCAATTTAATCCTTCATTTATTACATCAAGTAAATTTGAACGATGTTTGCCTAATTCATCATTTCTAAAATCAGGCTTAAATGTGTTTTTGATTCCACTATCAATATTTGCTTGTGGTGCGTGGCATTGAACGCAGTTATATCTTGCTTGAGATATAGAATCAAGTTTTTTCTCATTTCTTAAATCATAATAATGGCTTGCTGGCATAGGAGTTGCTTCTTCAATACTAAGCTTTATACGCTCATTATCAGCACCTAAATCATGACAGCTAAGACACATATTATTATCTTGAGTAATTGGTAAAAAATCTTCTACATTGTGTGGAATTTGTGGTGGAGCATTTAAATAAGCTCTTTCAAAACGCTCTGCTTCTCCAGCTTCTTTTTCAGAGTATGTAAAATTCTTGATTTCTAATTTTGTTTCATCGTTTAGTGAATGTTTTCTTAAACCAATTTCAGTATCACTCACACTAGCAGCAATCAACAAACTACTAGCAGCTAAACTTAAAAATATTTTTTTCATTTTTTTCCTTTCAAAAAATTAATTAAATTAAAATTAAGTGCATCATCATCGCATACTTCAATACATCTAGCACACTTAATGCACTCACTATTGCTAACATTACCACTATATTTTGTAATAAGTGATAATACTTGAGCTTCTGGACAAATCATTTTGCATTTCATACATTTAGTGCATTTATTTAAATCATAACTTACTTTTAACATAGCAAATTTTGAAATTAAACTATAAAAAGCACCTAATGGACAAAGATGCGAACAAACCAAATTCCTTTGCACAAATAAATCAAGTAAAAATATAATAATTGCAACAAATATAGCCGAAGTTTGCATAAAAATTATTCCCCTAGTAATTATTCCTATATGAGAATACTTTTCAAATATTGGCTCATTTGCTATCAAACACAAAATCAAAATACTAAATAATATAAAATATCTAGTGTTTTGTTTAAAATTAGTCAGCTTAGAGCTTTTAAAACTTGTGTTTTGCTTGATAAAATCTGCTAAATTTGTAATCAAATTAACAGGACAAACAAAAGAACAAAATGCACGACCCAAAAACAAAGCATAAATAATAAAAACTAAAAATGCAGATATAAATAATCCCACATTAAGAGTAAAAGTTGCTAAAAATATTTGCAAATACGCAAAAGGGTCGCTTAAGCTAATACTATTAAATAATAGCGAAGAGCTAAGATTTCCTTTTAAAATAAAATCAGCACTAGGTAATACAAATAAAGCTAAAAGTCCTAATTGGATAAATCTTCTTAAAATCAAATATTTATTTTTTAATATCTTCATTAAAATTCTCCATCATTTAGGTAATTTATAGCTTTTTTCTCATCGTGTTTTTTGCTAGTATCTATGTGTTTTAATCTTTCATCATCACCACTAACCCAACCTTTAACATAATTATCATTTCTCTCACCCAATATAAAACTAGTAGGCAAAATAACAATAGCTGGCTTTTTAGTAATACAAACTTTTTCACATAAACCACAACCCACACAATAATCATAATCAACCTTAGGCACTAACATTGCATGTTTTTTAGTTCGCTCATTTCTTTTATATTCAAGCTTTAAAGCTTTATCTATAAAAGGACACGCCCTATAGCAAGCATCACATTGAATTCCAAAATGAGCTACACAAGAGCTTTCATCTACTATTGCACGACCAATATTTACTAAAGAAATTTTATTAATACTTTTATCTAGCGCATCTGTCGGACAAGCCTTAATACAAGGCAAATCATCGCATAAATAGCAAGGAATTTCATTTGCACTAAATTTAGGAGTTCCTAAACTAGCAAATTCCCCTATCTTAGCTAAACTTAAAGTATTATAAGGGCAAGCTTTTACACATTTAGCACAACGAATGCAATTAGCCAAAAAATGTTTTTCACTAACAACTCCTGGTGGGCGTAGAAAAAAACTCTTTTTAAGTTCAATTTTGCTTTCACTTTTTGGTGTATCGTTTAGTTTGAATATGCTAAAAGTTCCAACACCAACTGCTAAAATCTTTATAGTATTTGTAAAAAATTGCCTTCTCATAAATATTACGCCTTAGTTATTTTTACTGCACACTTTTTAAAATCAGTTTGTTTTGAAATTGGACAAGTTGCATCTAATGTAACTTTATTAATATAAACATTCTCATCAAACCAAGGAACATAAACAAGACCTCTTGGTGGTTTATTTCTTCCACGCATATCAATACGAGCTTTAACTTTTCCACGGCGAGATTCTATCCATACTAATTCTCTTTGCTCAACTCCTAAAGCTTTAGCATCTTCTGGATGAATATAGCACATAGCTTCAGGAACTGCACGGAATAATTCAGGAACTCTCATTGTCATTGTTCCACTATGCCAATGCTCTAAAACCCTACCAGTGCATAACCAGAATGGATATTCTTCAGATGGTCTTTCAGGTGCTTTCATAAATGGTCTAAAGAAAATCTTAGCTTTATTTGTAATTGCTGTTGCTTCTTCACTTGTTGGTTTTGCTAAATCACCACTTTTAATTGATTTATCAAAATCCCCATAGAATGCAAAATCACCTTCAGGGTTTGCTTTTTTAGCATATACATCGTATTTTGTATTAAATCTCCATTGAGTTTCTTTACCATCAACAACAGGCCATCTTAAGCCCCTTACCTTATGATAAGTTTCAAAACTAGCTAAATCGTGTCCGTGACCAGCTCCGAATTTTCTATATTCTTCCCATAAATATTTTTGAATAAAGAAATTATAGCCTTTAAATACAGTGCCATCACTACCTTTTACATTTCTACTATCGCCTTTAACTTCGCTATTTAACCAATCTTTTAAGCTTTCACTATCATCTAATGAAATTTCTTTACATTCTTTATTAGCAAATAAAACATCATATAAAGTATCATCTTCTTTATATCCCATTTCTTTAGCTTTTTCTAATACGCTTGGTAATGTTGTCTTTTCATCAATTTTTACTTCATTCCAAACTTCGCTTAATTTAAAGCGTTTGCTAAGCTCTAATAATTGCCATAAATCACTCATAGCTTCGCCAACTGGCAATACTTGTTGTCTCCAATGTTGAGTTCTTCTTTCTGCGTTTCCGTAAGCTCCCCATTTTTCATAAATCATAGCTGTAGGTAAAATTAAATCCGCAACTTTTGCACTAATTCCAGGATAGCAATCACTTACTACTATAAAATTATCTTTTTCTCTAGCAGCTTTTATCCAGTGATTTGCATTTGCAGTATTTTGCCAAGGATTATTTACCATAACCCATGCGAATTTTTGTTTTCCATCTTCAAGATTTCTCATCATTTGCATAAAGTGATTTCCTTGAACACCATTAATTGTTCCTTCAGGAACTTTCCAAAGTTCTTCACTTTTAGCTCTATGTTTAGGATTTGCTACAACCCAATCAGCAGGTAAGCGGTGTGCGAAAGTTCCAACTTCTCTTGCTGTTCCACAAGCACTTGGCTGACCTGTTAAAGAGAATGCTCCATCACCTGGTTTTGCTTGTTTTCCTACTAATAAATGCACAGTGTATGCAAGTTCATTTACCCAACTACCACGAGTATGTTGGTTAAAGCCCATAGTCCAAAAGCTTACTACCTTTCTGCTTTTTTCAATATATAAATCAGCTAATGCTTTTAATTTTTTCTTAAATTCTTCTATATCTTCATCAGGATTTCCTTTAGCTACGCTTGCAACATAATCTAATGTATAAGGTTCAAGTGCTTTTTTGAAATCTTCAAATTGAATTTGCCAGTTAAGTGCTGCTTGAGCTTGATGTTTCATTTCAAATTTTTCGCCATCTTTTACACCTAAATGACTTAATGCTATTGCTTCATCTTTATCTAAAGTGATTGCATTTTCTTTAGCTACGGTATCTTTTTCAGCTTCGCTAAAGCTTGGATGATTTGGATTATTTCTCATTCCATATCCAATATCAGCAAATCCTGTTGTAAATACACAATGATTTTTTACAAATTCCCAATCAATTGCTTTTGGATTGTTATATACAATTTCTCTAGCAATATAATTTAATATTGCAATATCAGAACTTGGAGTAAATATAAGTTCCATATCAGCAATGTCGCTAGTTCTTGTTGTATAGGTTGAAAGATTTACAATTTTTACTTTTTCAGGGTCTCTTAATTTTCTATCACTTACACGGCTCCATAAAATTGGGTGCATTTCAGCCATATTTGAACCCCAACAAATAATAGTATCTGTAAGTTCAATATCATCATAGCAACCTGCAGGCTCATCAATACCAAATGTTTGCATAAAACCAATAACAGCACTTGCCATACAATGTCTAGCATTTGGGTCTATATTATTGCTTCTAAAACCAGCTTTAAATAATTTTGAAGCGGCATATCCTTCTTGAATAGTATGCTGACCACTTGCAAACATTCCTATACCATTTACACCTTGCTCTTTTAAAGCTTTTTTCATATGTTTTTCCATCTCATCAAAAGCTCTTTTCCAAGATACTGGAGCAAATTTTCCGTTCTTATCAAATTCGCCCTTAGCATTTACTCTTAATAAAGGCGTTACAAGTCTATCTTCTCCATACATAATTTTTGCATTAAAATATCCTTTAATACAATTTAAACCACGATTTACAGGTGCTTCAGGGTCGCCCTTAGTAGCTACAATTTTGCCATTTTTAGTAGCAACCATAATACCACAGCCAGTTCCACAAAATCTACAAACTGCTTTATCCCAAGTCCATTCACTTGTTTCGTCTTTTGCTAAAGCAATAGTAGGATTTATGCAAGCTGCTGCACTTGCAACTGCTGTGCTCTTTAAAAAATCTCTTCTTTGCATATATTCTCCTTTTCAAAAAAATAAGATTAAATTATAAAAAATAAAAAAGTATTGATTATAATTAATAATTGTATTTATTTTTTTAATTGAAATATACAAGTTTTTATAAATATTCATTAAATACAAATTTAAACTCGCTATATTAAATTTTACTTAATAAAATTTATTAATACAAATCAATTATTTTTAAGCTTTTTTATATTAAAGTAATTCCCTATTTTTTTACAAGGTGTATAGATGAAAAAACCAACAAACAAACTTTTATTAGCCCTTTGTATAGTAATTGGGATTTTTATTGGTGGTGGAATTTATACTTTTATAATAGCAGATGGCTTTTTAATGATGACTTCTAAACCTGAAGCCTGTAGCAAATGTCATATTATGACAGATGTTTATGATAGCTGGGCAAAAGGTGAGCATTCAAGCAATGCAGGTTGCGTAGATTGTCATTTACCTCAAGGTGATGTGGTAGCTTATTGGACTAAAAAAGCTTATCACGGATTAAAACACGGCTATTATTTTACAGTAGGAGGAAATCCACCTAATTTAGAACCTACCGAAATGACACACGAAGATGTTAATCGCAATTGTGCGACTTGTCATAAAGACTACGCACATAATGCAATCAATGCAACGACAAAATTAAATAGCGAGCCACTTGATTGCCTTAGCTGTCATAGAACAATAGGTCATTTACATAATTAAAAGGAGAAAATATGTCAAAATCAGTTTATGTTGCGGCTATTGTGGTAGCTGCTTTAGGTGGTGCAGGCTTATTTGCACTTAATACAAACATTGCAGAACATAAAGGTGAAAGTAAAACTCAACCATTAAAAACTTTTGAAATTAGTGATGAAGAACCAGATTTTGCAAAATGGGGTAGAAATTTCCCAGCTCAATTAGATGGTTATTTACAAATGAAAGATGAGTATATTGAAACACCATTTGGTGGAAGCTTACCTTATAGTAAGATTATTCGCTGGCCGGCTGCGACAACATTTTGGAATGGATATGCTTTTGCGGTTGATTATTCTAAACCAAGAACTCACTATTACTCACAAATTGACCAAATGGAAACAAAAAGAAACAATAAAGAATATCTAAATGCTCACGGATTACCTGCATTTAAAGGTCAGCCTGGTGCTTGTGTAAATTGCCATACTGGATTTTTAACTGCTATTTATAAAAGTGATAAATTAAGCCCAAGTTTTATGCTAGGTAAAACTGAAGTAATGGGTGCAAAGAAAATGGGATTTTTTGACGCATTTGGTGAAAAAGGCGAAGCTATGAAAGAAGCTTGGACAAATATGAATAAAATGCCTTATTTTGATGTTATGAAAAAAGTAGAAGAAAAATACGGAGATGGAATTCACGGCTCTCATATGGGATCAACCTGTGCAGATTGTCATAACCCAGATGATATGAGCCTTCGTGTAACTCGCCCTGCTTTTGTTAATGCTATGGTTTTAAGAGGCTATGAAGCAGACGCTAAAAGTGGTATCAAAGCTAGTAGAAAAGAAATGAGAAATTATGTTTGTATGCAATGCCATGTTGAGTATTATTTTGAAGGTAAAGATAGCACTTTAACATTCCCATGGACAAAATGGAAAAAAGATGAAGCATTTAAAATAGAGAATTTTGATGAGTACTATGATGAAAAATTTGCAAATGGCGAATTCCCATATGATTACATTCAAAAAGATACAAAAACAAAAATAATTAAAATGCAACACCCAGAAGCTGAAATGTATTCAAGCTCTTTACATTATAGAAGTGGTGTAACTTGTGCAGATTGTCATATGCCATACAAAAGAGATGGAGCAAACAAAGTAACTAATCACAATATACTATCTCCATTAGCTGATATAAATGCAGCTTGCAAAACTTGCCATCCACAAAGCGAACAAGTATTAAAAGATAGAATTAGCTTTATTCAAAATCGCCACGCTTATGAGCTTAGAGGTTGTGAAAATAACTTATTAGCATTAATTGCTGATATAAAAACAGCTCGTGAAGAATTAGCAAAACTTCCTGAATTTGCAAATCTTGAAGATAAAGCAAGAGATGATGCTATTTCAAAAGTTATAGAAAAAGCACAATATGCTCATAGAAAAGCACATATTAGATGGGACGTATCATTTAGTGAAAATAGCTATGGCTTCCACTCACCACAAGAATTTATGAGAATTATAGGTCAATGTAAAGAAGTAGCTAGAGAAGGACAAGCAGAGTTAGCAAATGCGTTAGCTCCTTATGGAATTAAAATTGAATTAACAAAAACAGCAACAATTCCAGCAGCACCTCTAAAACTAGACCATAAACCACCAACAGGTGCTCTACCAACAGAAGCTATGAAAAAAGTTGATGAGGATGTAAAAAATCTAAACTTTAAATAAAAAATTGCGAGATTTTCTCGCAATTTAAAATCTAGATCAAACAAATTAAACCTAAAACGAGTATAATTTTTTATGTAATATAGTATCCTATACTCATATATAATATAACTTTTAAAGTTTTTATATTTTGAATAACTTAATTTTTTGTGATATTTATACAATATTTACTAAAAATTATATAAATATTGCATAAATTATGTAATAGAGTATCATATTTAAAACTAAACCAAAACTTTGATTAAAAATTTTATCTATCCACAAAATTTATAAAAATATTTTAAAAAGATTATTATTATAAAATAATTATAAAAACACAACGCTTATATTATTTGATATAATTTATTAAAATTAACTAAACTTTTAACTATTTTATATCAATATTTCTTAAGTATTTAAATTTATTTTTTTATTACTACTTAATAAAATATTTATTAGATTTTTGATTATCAAAATTTAAAAATTTAACTTATATTTTTTCTTTATATTCTATTATTTTACTTGTTATATTTCCACAATTTTCACATTCATAAATTTCTTCTTTTTCACCTACCCAAAATGCTTGTCTTATATATATTCCATCTCTTTTAACATCTTCTTGTATTTTTTCTTTAGATAAAATATTTGTTTTTATCTTTCGTTTCATAAATACTTCTTTACAATTTTCACACTCTGAATCAGCCTTTTCATTGCTATAAGAACCAACAAAAAATATAACTGGCAAAATCACAACCACCAAAGCCCACCAAGAATTTAAATTAATTTTAAAAACCTCAGTTAAGACAACAATTACAATAGTAGTAAAAACAATAGCTACAAATATTGAAAATAAAATACTTTTAATTTTTCTAAAGAGCTTATACATTTTTTTCCTTTTTAATAATATAAAAATGTATTCTACCCCCCCCCATAATAAAATTAAACTTAAATAATTTAATAAAAATAAATTAAATATAGTATTTTATTTATAAAGTATAAAAAATATTAATCAAAATTTAAACAAAAATTATTTAAATATTAAACCTTAGGAAGGTAATAATCTTTCATTGTTCTTATTTTGATTAATATAATTACAAATCTATTAGCAATTTTATTTAAAAATAACGCTTTTAACCCTACTAACACTATCATTTTTAGCAAGACTTAGTCTAATAATACTATCTTCCTTAGCGTATAAACTATGAAAAATTTTAGCATCAACTCTTATACTCATTAAAGATTTTAAATTCTTAACCTCACCATTTATCTCAAAATCAATTTCACCTTTTAAAACCTGAACTATTATTCTAGCTGGGGCATTATGCTTATCCATTGATGAGCCTTTAGGCATTAAAATTTGAATTTCTTTACTAAATTCATCATCACAAATCACATTAACATTAAAATCTATGATTTTATTATCCCAATTAAAAACTTCATAATTCATATTATCTCCTTTTAAGATAATATTACTCTTTTTTTAAATTTAAAAAATTGATTATGATTAAATAATTATTATTTCATTAATTGCTTAATCGCTAAAGATGATAATAAAAGCCCCATAGAAGCAGTCATTCCCATAAAAGACCCAAGCCCAACACACATTGGCTCTTCTTCGCTATAAGCCATTTTAAATTTACCTTTAAATCTGCGTTTTTTAAGCTCAAGTCTAACGGCTTTTGCTAAAGCACACATTTTGGTCTTATCCCAATTTGCAACCTTTAATTTTAAAGGGTCAATTCTTTTTGCAGCTCCACCACTGCTAATAAAACTAATGCCTTTTTCATAAGCAATTTCGGCTATATCGCATTTAGCTTTAACATCATCAATACAATCAATTATTAAATCAAATTCTTTATCTTTTAAAAACTCTAAAAAGCTTTCTTTAGTGATTAATAACTCATAGCAATTTGCCTTATAAAATTCAGCAAAAACGCTAGCCTTACTAAGTCCAATATTTTCAGAATGTAATTGTCTATTTTGATTACTAGCTTCAAAATAATCCTTATCAATCCCACTTACATTAATACCAACTCTAGCAAGTGAGCTAAAGCACATACCACCAACTCCGCCAAGCCCACAAATTAGCACTTTTTTTGAACTCAATTTATCATAATTATCTTGAAATAATAATCTAGCTCTTGCAAATCTCTCACTCATTTTCTAACCATTTCTTTACTTTTTTTAATTCTTTTTTAGCCGTTAGATTTAGCTTAATTGGAGTAATACTTGCATAACCTTGTCTTACATAATCAATATCATCATCTTTTGCTTTTACCTTGCTTAAATCATACAAGCTATCTAGCCAATAATACTCTAATCCTCTAGGGTTTTTACATATTTTACTTGAGAATTCATATCTCATTTTACCCATCTTACAAACTTTATAACCTTTATAATCACTCTCACAACTTGGATAATTTACATTTAAAAATCTTCTTTTTTTAAGTGGATTAAGCTTAAGTAATTTTAAGATTAATTTAACAGCAAGTTTACTTGAACGCTTAAAATCTATATCTTTTTCATAAAGTTGAGAAAAAGCAATCGCATTCACTCCACAAAGCACGCTCTCCATACAAGCAGCCGCTGTACCTGAATAGGTTATATCTTCAGCTAAGTTTGCTCCATTATTAATCCCACTTACTACCAAATCAGGTAATTTATCCTTAAAAATAGTGCAAAATGCAAGATTTACGCAATCACTTGGAGTGCCGTCTTTTAAGGCATAATAATTTTTCTTAATTTTTACAAAACTTAGTGGATGATTTAGTGTAAGCGAATGCGCACAAGCACTCTTATTGCTCCAAGGAGCAACCACAAAAACTTCTAAATCTTTAATCTTTTTAAGTCTTTTTCTAAGTGCTAGAAGACCTGCTGCATCATATCCATCATCATTGGTTAATAATATTCTCATTTTTACCTTTTCATATCAAAATCTATAAATAATTTTATTTTTTTATCATTATTAAATAATTCTAATCTATATCTCATAGTGCTTAATAAACAAGTGCTTACTACAAACTCACTTACATAATCTCCGTTATCAAGTCTAACAAGCTCGGCATTTATAACACCCATATCCATATTAAGCCCATATAATTTAAGATTTAGATTATCGTATTTAGGTAAGCCTTTAATTATTAATTTAGTTTCTTCCATAAATCTTATCGGACGATTAATAATTTCAAAACTAATTTTTCTACCTTTGAAATCTTTTTCGCATATATCTTTATTAATAGAGCATTTAAGTGGAGTGTTTAAATAATTTTCATCAATTTTTTCATCATCACAAGCTATGAAAAATAAAGCTAAAAATATTAACACAACTCTCATTTTAAATTCCTTCTAATAGCAACTAAACTAAAAATTATTAGGATAATTACGCTAATTATTAGCCATAATGGACTTTCAAAATTGCTCTTTTCTCCTGCGTAAGAATGCTTACCTACTAAATAATAATTCACTCCAAAATAAGTCATTAAAATAACGCCAAATCCCCACATACTAAGCAGTGCGTATAATAGTTTTGATTTTAATTTTAAATGCACCAAAATTGCATATATTAATATACTTATTAAAGACCAAGTCTCTTTGCTATCCCAGCCCCAGTATCTTCCCCAAGACTCATTAGCCCAAATTCCACCCAAAAAATTCCCACAAATTAATAATAATAAGCCCAAATGATTTGCTAAATATATTTGAATATTTGCCTTATCGTAAGGTTTTTTAAATATTACGCATAATAAATAAGAAAAGCTAATTAAAGCACTTAAGCCAAAAAATCCATAAGAAGCAGCAATTAAGCTTACATGAATACTAAGATAAGGAGAATTTAAAACAGGCATTAGATTTGTAATTTGTGGATTAATATCATTAAGATGTGCTGTAAATAATGTAGCAACGCTAAATAATAAGCATAAGCTAAGTAATAGATTTTTTCTAAAAACAAGTCCAGCAAAAACGGAGCTTAAAGCAATATAAATTAAACTCTCATAAGTATTAGTAAGCGGAGTAAATCCTGCTACAAAACCCCTTAAACAAAGCAAAACTAAATGTAAAATAAATGTAAAAAATGTTAAATACCAAATTATTTTATTATTTTTAAATATTAAGACTAATGACAATAAAAATAAAATACAATAAATTTTTAATAACAAATAAAAAGCATCAATCTTTACTAAAAAATTTTCAATTATTATTTGATTATTACTAGGCAAAATATTATAAGAATTCTGCATTTTTTTAATTTCATTTAAATTTTCATTAGCAGTTTTATAATCTTTTGTACTTTTTGCTAACAATAAAGATGATATATATTTATTAGCTATGTTTTGATTTTGTAAATTTAAATTATCACTAAATGGGCTAACTAGTCTAAAATCTGGCATTTCAGGGATAATTTTAAAAAGCTCACCAGTGAAAATAAGATAAAAAATATTAACTCTTTCATCAACCTTTATAAGTTCTTTGTCATATTCTGAAAAATTAGCTTCACCCTTTGCATAAGTTTGTTTTAAAATATCTTTTAATTTATAACTTGGACCATCATAAAAATCACTAAATTTAGCATAATTATCACTTAAATTTAATTCTTTTTTCAGCTTATCATTATCAACTTTAATTAATTTTGCCTCATTAACATAAGAAATATCTGTAATCAACTTAAAAATTTCTTCATTAGCTTTTAAATTTTTAGGACACTTTAATTTATTACACAAATCATTAGTAAGTGCATAAAATGATAAAAATCTACCATTTAAATCTTGAGTAACAACAGTATTTAATTCATTTAAATGAGAATTTACATCATCAGCATAAATCTTAGGGGTAAACAAACAAAGCAATAAAGAAAGCATTTTAAACAATGTTTTGGTATGTTTAGAAAATAAATTTAAAAAACAACCTAAAAATAACACAAAATATCCTATATAAGTAGGAATTTTGCCTAAATCTTTATTAACACTTAAAACAGTACCTCTTAAATCATCGTCATAAGAATGTTGAAAAAATCTAAAACCTTTATAATCTAAAACATTATTCATTGATATACTTGCATGAATTTTTTCATTATTATCAATTATTAAAATCTCGCTTTCATAATCTTTAGGGGTATTACTAGCTGGATATGTAAAAAGATTAAACTTTTTTAAATAAACATTATAGCCTAATTTTAATGAATCCTGAGACCAAGATATTTTCATATCTTCATATAATATATCCTTATTTAGTGGTAAAATTAAATCTTTACCATTTAAACTAACCTTAATAGCTTTTAAATCTCCACCACTCATTACATAACCATTTTTTGCATGAGTTAATGTTAAAATCGGATTAAATGTAAAATCTTCGTAGTAATATACACCATCAATAAATTTAAAATCATCTGATAAATATTCCTCTTTTCCTTGATAAATTCTTTTCATATTGACATTTGTACTTGCATAAAATTCATTATTTTTTATATTAAAATTAACATATTTATCACCATCAACTTTATTAAAGCAAAAATTTAAATCCTTAACTAAATTACAATCATACTCATTTAATTCCAAATTATATAATTCATTTTCATAAGTAAAATTTAATTTTATTATTGACTTATCATTTATATTATCACTACTAACATATTCTTCTTTTGCCTCATTGCTAAACTCAACAAATCTTAATATACCGCCATCATAAATTAAGTCATCATTAAAATTATCAACTTTATACTCTTTATTATCTTTTATTATTTTAATACTTGTATTAGCACTTAATATTTCATCTTTAAATTCACCTTCTCTTAAATTTAAAACACCTTCAAAACCATAAAAATGTGTAAGAACAGCTCCTACAAATATAAAAATAAAAGATATATGTATTAAGAATAGTGATATCTTTTTATAAATTTTATATTGAAAAATTGATATTATTAAATTTATAAATAATATAATCATAACTAAATAAAAATACCAAGCATTATAAAATAAATCTTTAGCTTTTTGTACCCCATATTTTGCCTCTACTAAAGTAGCACAAGCACACATAATTGCAAAAATAAGCATAAAAAATAATGCTAAACTTAAATTATTTTTCTTGTTTATTAATTTCATTTTATTTCCATAATCTTTAAAATTTTATACATTATAATACTCTATATTTAAATAAAATATACAATATATTTTAAATTTATAATGCTTTTAATAATACTTTTTAAAATTAAATAGCACTTTTTTAATCCTTTTTTAAAATTATTTAACTAAATATTGTTTTTTATATTAATTTAAGTATATTTTAAAAAATAATTACTAAACTCTATTTTCTAATTTAATTTTAAATTAATTAAGGAGAAGTTATGAAAACTTTACTCAAATTTGGTGCCTGTATTAGCTTATGTACTGGTGCTTTGTTGGCTAGTACGGCAGTAACTCCACAAAATGATGGAATAGTGCCTAGAACTCTTCATGATTATGTAAATCAAGAAACTGATTTCATAGAGTATTTAAAAACTAGACATCCAATGTTTAAATACGAAAAAGAAGGAAATTTAGTTGGAAAATATTCTATTTCTAATCGTCAAGAAGAATTCGTAGAATTCGGTGGTGCTGCAAATTTTGAAAAAGATAAAGGTCGCTCTGCGTCAATTACTTATCGCTTAGGAATGGAAAGTATTTTAGATTATCCAAACAAATTCGTTGGACCTAAAAAATGTGGTGAATGCCACCCTGCTCAATATGAAGCTTGGAATCGCTCACGCCACTCAAAAGTTATTCGTTTCCCTGATGAATTAGAAGAAGCTGGAGGAGACCCTAAAAAGCCTATGTATAATTCTGAAGCTACAATTTTACCAAAAGGTGTTGAAGCTGATGATGTATTTGTAATCGTAGGAACTCCTAGAACAAAATATGGTTTTATTGATAAATGGTTAGTTCGTGGAACTTATCACATTGAAGATGGAAAATTAGCTGATGGAACAGGTAAAATGGTTGCTGGTGGTAATCAATTTTCACGCCTTTGGGCTGAATCACTTACACCTGAAGTTGCAAAAAAAATCGCTGAATTTTCACCTGGCTTTCCTACAAAATTAGAAGATTTTGGCAAACAAACTTCAAGTGTTTGGGGAGTAAATTCTTATGGTTCTACTTATAAGGAAAAAATGATGTTTCAACCAGCATCTGCATATTGTGAAGTATGCCATAGCTTTAAATTTGATTTCAAATCTAAAGAAGAGTTCTTAGCAGCAATAGGAAATAAAGATGAACTTAGAAAACACGCAATTTCTAAAGGAATTAGCTGTGAAGAATGTCACGGAGCTGGAGCTCACCTTTACGGAGCAAGGGGTGCTGGTATGCCAAGTAATTGCGAAAGATGTCATCAAAGATTTGCTTATGATAGTGAAGATGCTAAAAATGACCCGAGAAAACCATTTAATAGTTACTTTAAATCATCTTGTCCATCTTGTGGAACTGAAGGCTCACAAATGTATAATTCTATGCACTATGATAAAGGTATGAGATGTTCAACTTGTCACGACCCACATGAAGTTACTGCAAATGATTGGAAAGACCCTTATACAAAAGTAGGACTTAAAAAAACTTGTAGTGATTGTCACGAAACTCAAGCTGAAATGTTTAAATATGGTGGACCACACGCTAAAGATAATTGTACAGGTTGTCACATGCCAAATATGATGAGTTGTGAAAACTTTGCTAGCATTCAAAACCCTGATAAAGGTGGATTTGACAATGTTCGTGCAAGTCATATATGGAAAATTTATGTAGATAAAGATGCAAAAACTCTAAATCCACCTGAAGGAAAAGAAAGAGATCCTAAGACAACTAAAGGTTGGACAATTGCTAGAAAAGATGGCAAATTCTTTGTGGATTTAATGTGGAGTTGTGGAAGAACTAGCTGGAGTGATGCAAATCTAGTTGGACCTGGGGCTAGTGGATGCCATAGTGCTGTACAATCAACTTTACCAAAAGAATTACATTTCACTGACCAAGAGCAAATCTATAATAAAGTTATGGAATGGCAAACACCGGTAAAAGAAGGTTTTAACAAACTTGAACTTGCAATTCGCAAAATTGATAAAGAACAAGCAAAAATGGATAATCTAAGCACAAAAACTAAATCAGAAATTATCCTACTTACAAAAGAAGCAAGAGTAATTTATGATAAAATTTCAAAAGATGGAAGCTGGGGTGTTCATGGTCCAAAATATGCTTTAAAATTAATAAATGAAGCATTAGTTTATGTACAACAAGCACAAAATTTACTAGATGGTAAAAATTAATTACGAGGGCTAATTTTTAGCCCTTAAGAAAGGAAAAATAATGTTTTTAAGATTTATTTTTGCCATCTTTTTAAGCTTTAACCTTTTTGCATCGGAAGGAGATTTCGCCGTAGTTGAAGGTGTGATTCCTATATCTATGGCTGAAGTTGAAAAAGAACTTGGCAAAAAAGATGTGTATATTTTTGATGCAAATGTAAAAGAAGAGCGTATTAAATATGGTTATTTACCAGGCTCAATATTTATAAATACAGCAGAATGGGTGGATTTATTACCTAATGACAAAAATTCAAAAATAATATTTTATTGTCTAAATAGAATGTGCTATGCAAGTAGCGATGCGGCTTTAAAAGCACAAAAATTGGGCTATAAAAATGTATTTGTAATGCTTGATGGTATTCAACAATGGATAATATCAGGTCGCCCTATTGAAAAAGGTGGAATTAAACCACTAGTAAAAAGTCATGATATAAGCAGTTGGAATGATGCAACTGATATAAAAAATTACACTGATGAATTACATAAAAATTTAAGATTTGGTAATCTACCAGCTTGTAGAGATTGTCATGGTAGTAGTGGTGTAATAGGAAATTTAGCAAATGATAAAGCAAATGTAAACGACAACTGTAATTCTTGTCATAAAGAAGTAAAAGCGGAATTTAGTGGTAGTGTACATGATAAAATGACAAACCCTAGAGAAAAATCACCATCATGCTCTGATTGCCACAATATTCATGACAAAATACAACTAACCTCATTAGCTGTTAAAAAATTAAGCGATAACAAATGTGGAAGTTGTCACGAAAAAGAGCAAATGCATTATCACGAAACTTTCCACGGAAAAGCTATGGTTTTAGCAAAAGATGGAGAAAGTAAAAAAATAGCTGCTTGCTTTGATTGTCATGGAACACACAATATCCACAAACCAAGTAATGAAAAATCAACATTATTTGGAGAGGCAAGAGTTAAAACTTGTGAAAAATGCCATGAAGGAAGCAATGAAAATTTTGCTAGCTTTATAGCTCACGCTGACCATCACGATAAAGATAAATTCCCATTATTATATTGGGCTTATGTATTTATGACAGGACTTGTAATATCAGTATTTGCATTCTTTGGTTTACATACATTCTTGTGGAGTATGAAACTAATTTATATGAGTATTAAATATAAAAATGAGTGGCGTGCAGCAAAAGAAAAAATGCATAAAGATAAGGTAAAAATTAAACGCTTTAGCACATTGCATAGAATTCAACATTTCTTTGTAGCTGCTTCGTTCTTAGGACTTAGTTTTAGTGGTTTACCACAAAAATTCTATACAGCTCCTTGGGCTGAAACTATGATAAATTTAATGGGTGGAGTTATAATGGCTACTAAAATACACCATTTTAGTGCATTTGTTATGATTGCAGTATTCTTAAGTCATATTGCTGAAGTAGTTTATAATTCTTGGACTAAGCGTGATGCTATCCGTGATAATAATGGAAAACTAAGCTTTAAATTATTCTTAGCAAAATTATTTGGACCTGATAGTTTAATGCCTAGAATGCAAGACTTAAGAGATGTTGTAGCTCACTTTAAATGGTTTATAGGAAAAGGTGAAAGACCACAATTTGATAGATTTACTTACTGGGAAAAATTTGATTATATAGCAGTATTCTGGGGTATGTTTATTATAGGATTTAGTGGATTAATCTTATGGTTCCCTGAAGCATTTACGAAAATTTTACCTGGCTTTATGCTAAATCTTGCAACGCTTGTGCATTCTGATGAAGCACTTTTAGCTACAGGATTTATTTTTGCGGTGCATTTTTTCAATACTCACTTTAGAGCTGATAGGTTCCCTATGGATATGGTTATCTTTAGTGGCGAATTAAGTGAAAGTGAATTAAAACATGAAAGAGCTAGTTGGTATAATAGATTAAAAGAAAGTGGAAAATTAGATGAGCTTAAAAATGAAAGCGATTCTTTTGCTAAATATTTTTATTTTGCAAGAATTGTTGGATTTTTAATGTTATTTACAGGGCTTATTTTCTTATTTTTAATAATATATGCATACTTAAATGTATTATTGTAAGGAGTATATATGAAAATTAAAAATATAAATTTCATTTTATCATTAATCGCAACTACATTTATTGGAGCAGCACTTTTAAGTGCTTGCTCTGATAGTAAAAAAACACCTGTTAAAGTAGTTGAAGAATTTATATTATTATGCGAAGAAGGAAAAATGAACGAAGCACAATCATTGCTTGCTAATAAAAATAATGTTGATTATTTTAAAAAATTTAAAGACAAAGGCAAGGATATGATTTTTATAGACTATGATTACAAAGGAAATGATGATATAGTTGAAATAAATTTCACACAAAAAAATAACGATGTTGATATAGCAATAGTTCAAGTAGACATAAATTATAAAATTCAACAACATAAATTTTCTAAAGATGTAATATTAAATAATGAAAATGGGACTTGGAAAATATATGAATACCCGAGCTTGTATCCTGTTAAAGTTAAATAATCAAGGTGAATATCACCTTGATATAAAGTAATATATTTTAAAATTATAATTTTTCTTTAATAATAATTTTATTTTTACTAATAATAATAAACAATAGATAGAAAAAATAAAGCTTTTAATATTTTATAAAAAATATACATATAAAGACATAATAAAAAATTTATATATTTTTATTATAAAAATTCATAAAAATTCTTAAAAAACAATAAAAATATAAAAAAATATATTTTTTATATTACTATTAGTAACTTTTTATAATTTTTGTTACATTTTTACATATAAATAAAAAAATATTTTTATAAGAGACTTTAAAATCCATAGCAAGATCATAAAAAAAGATAAAATTAGACTGAAATTAAATTTAGGAGGTATAAATGGACTCAAACTATGATAAGTCTATTAGAGATTTTAAAAGTTTTGTTTCTTTAAGAAATAAGGTTACATTTTATTTGTCGGCTATTATTTTTATATGCTATTATCTTTTTATAGCAAGTATAGGACTATTCCCAGAAATTTTAGGGTACAAATTAGGTCCTAGTGCAATTACACTTGGTATCTTAATTGGAGTATTTTTAATTATATTATGCTGTGTTATCACTGGTTTATATACATTTTTTGCTAATTATTATTTTGATAAAAGACAAAAAGAAATAATCAAAGCATTAGAACAATCTGGAGCATTAAAGGATTTAAAAGATGGAAAAATTAACTAATAATTTAAAATTTGTATTAATTTTTATAAGTCCTTATATAAATGCTGCTGGTTTTAGTAATGATAAAATAGAAAAAACAACTTTTAACCCAATAGCTGTAACAATGTTCTCAATATTTGTAATAATAACTTTGGTTATAACATTTTATTCAAATAAAAAAAGTAAAAGTAAAAGCGGTTTTTTTACAGCAGGTGGAAATATAACTGGTGTCCAAAATGGTATTGCAATAGCTGGAGATTTTATGAGTGCAGCTAGTTTTTTAGGTATTACTGCTTTAGTTTTTACCAATGGCTTTGATGGACTTGTATATTCCATAGGTTTTTTAGCTGGTTGGCCAATCATTTTATTAATAATTGCTGAAAAATTTAGAAATTTAGGCAAATTTACATTCGCTGATATCACTGCATATAGATTAGAAAATAAACCTATTAGAATACTTTCAGCAATTTCAGGATTAGCTGTTATAGTATTTTATTTAATAGCGCAAATGGTTGGTGCTGGACAACTAATACAATTATTATTTGGTCTGCCTTATATAATAGCTGTTATATTAGTTGGTATATTAATGATACTTTATGTAACATTCGGTGGTATGCATGCTACTACTTGGGTGCAAATCATTAAAGCTATATTGCTATTAGGTGGTGCTACATTTATGTCTATTATGATTTTATATTTAACAAAATTTGATTTTAGTTATTATTTTGCAAAAGCTATTGAAAACCATCCTAAAGGGGAAGCAATAATGATTCCAGGTGGATTTTTACCAGATACTATATCAGCAATCTCATTAGGACTTGCATTAATGTTTGGAACTGCTGGTTTACCACATATTTTAATGAGATTTTTTACAGTAAAAAATGCTAAAGAAGCTAGAAAATCTGTTTTTTACGCTACAGGTCTTATAGGTTATTTTTACATTTTAACATTTATAATAGGTTTTGGTTCTATTGCTTTATTATTAAGCAACCCAGAATTTAGCAATCTAGATGGTACATTCAAAGGCAGTGCAAATATGGTTGCTATAACATTATCTGAAGTAATAGGTGGAGATTATTTTCTAGGCTTTATATCAGCAGTAGCATTCTCAACTATATTAGCTGTTGTTGCAGGTCTTGCAATTTCTGGTGCTGGAGCTATATCACATGACTTATTTGTTTGTGTTGCAAAAAATGGTGTATGTGATTTAAAAACTGAAATGAAAGTTACAAAAATTTCAACCATATCAATAGGTATTTTTGCAATATTTCTTGGTATAATCTTTGAAAAACAAAATGTAGCTTTTACAGTTGGCTTAGCATTTGCTATAGCTGCAAGCGTAAATTTTCCTATACTGTTACTTAGTATATATTGGAAAAATTTAACAACAAAAGGAGCGTTTATAGGTGGGTTAATAGGTTTAATTACTGTTTTGATATTAGTAATACTTAGTCCTAGTATATGGGTAAAAAGTTTTGGTTTTGATCAAGCAATTTTTCCATATGATCATCCTGCAATTTTTTCAATGCCACTTACATTTATTTTAATTTATATAATTTCAAAATTAGATAATTCAAAAAGAGCAGAAATTGATAAAGCTGGTTTTAAAGCACAAGATTTCAAGGCACAAAGCGGAATTGGAATAAGTGAAGCTATAGAGCATTAATTTAAAAAATACCATATTTTGATGTGAATTAAAATATGGTAAATATATTAAAAATTTCTTATTTGTAAGAACTATTATTTAAAAATACTGCACTAACAATTAATATTTATTTTATCAATTCTAAGTATAGTAAGAAATTATTGTATACAAATAATTAAATAATAATAATTTATAAAAACAAAACTTTGCATATAATAAAAATTATTAAAAAATATAATATATTGATAATAATTTTAATTTTTAATAATTTAAGTAAAAATTTATTATTATTATTGTAAATTTTGCATTTTATTATTATTTTCAATTTAAGGAGAATACTTGAAAAAGTCTTTGAAACTTTCTTTAGTTTTATGTTTAATGGGAGGGAATATAAGTTTAGCTGCTAATGAAAATGCTAATCTTGATACTATAGAAGTAAATGCTGAATCAATAGGATATAATAATTTTGATTCTATAAAAATTTCTAATAGAAATGCGAGTAATATCCGTGATGTAATGCGTGATATTCCCGGTGTTTATGTAGGCGGAACAAGTAATTTAAATCAAAAAATTTATATGCGTGGTATGAATGAAAAAGGTCTAAATATAACGATTGATGGTGCGAGAGAAAAAGGTAATATATTTCATCATTCAGCAAATTTAATATTAGATGCTGATATGCTAAAAGCTGTTGATGTTGGTGTTGGAGTTTTAAGCGTTGTAAATAATTCTGGTGCTTTAGGTGGTTCAGTTGCTTTTAAAACCGTAGATGCTACTGATTTATTAGAAGGCGATGAAAGTTTTGGAGGGAAAATAAAATCAAGTTTTGCAAGTAATAATAAAGAATGGCAAAAAAGCTTAATGCTTTATGGTAAAACTGACATAGGATTTCATGCTCTAGCTTATGTAAAACATAGTAGTTATAAATTTGGCAAAACTCCTGATGGACAAAGAATCGGTGGAACTCACGGAGATGATTTAAATTATTTATTAAAATTAGGTTATGATAAAGATGATCATAAAATAAAATTTAGCTATGAAAATACAACTTACAAAGGTGAGTATCCACTAAAAGGTGAATTTGGAATTACTGATACAACTGATACATTTGACCAAGAAACGCCTAGAAAAACAGCTATATTTGATTATAATTACAATCCTAATGATTATGTAGATTTTAATTTTAAAGCATACATTACAAGGCATAGTTTAAAACATAAAAAAAATAATGAACAAATTTTTAAAGATGTAGCAAATAGTAAAAATAAAAGCGCTTCTGGTAGCACAAGAGATTCTCATGTGGAAACAAAAGGCTTATATATTAATAATAAAACTATTTTAGGTAGTGATGATAGCTTTAAGCATACCCTAAAATATGGTTTAGAATACTATACAACTTCAAGTTTTATTGATAATATAATTTCTTATAAAGCAACTCCTACAAGTATTGTAAAAACAAAAGAATCTGATAGTCCTAAAGATAAAGTTAGCAATACTTCTATTTATTTAGAAGATACTATTACTTATGGTAATCTTAATATAATCCCTGGTATTAGGTTTGATCATTATACTATGAGTAACGTAGGTAGAGGTAATACTAGCTTTAATAATGTAAGCCCTGCACTAGCACTTGATTATAAATTTAATAATGGTTTTAATATATTTGCTGGATATGCTAAAGTATTTAGAGGACCTGAGCCAATTGAAACAATAAAGGTAAGTAGTGGTTTAGTAGCTTCACTTCCAGGAGAAGATTTAAAACCTGAAACTGGTAATGCATATGAGGTAGGCTTTGGTTATAAAAATAGTTTCAATGAGCATAATGTAAGCTTTATGGCTAAATATTTTTACACAGATTATAAAAATTTAATAAAAGAATTATCTACCATTGAAGGTCAAAAAACTACATTATTAAGATTTAATACAAATGGAGCTAAAGTTAAGGGAATTGAACTTTTTGCTAAATACTCTTATCAAGATTTTAGTATAGGACTAGGCTATACAAAGCAAGATACAAAATATAAAGATGGCGTTATGGTACAAGGAAAAGGTGGTAGCTCACTAGCTAAAGGTGATGTTTTAGGATATACCGATATGGGCGATAAATATACACTAAATTTAGAATATTTTGCAGCTCCTATTGATACATTATTTGGATATAACTTTATAGCATTTGCTGGTAAAAAACTAGATGATGGAACTAAAAGGGCTGGATATGGTATAAGTGATGTTTATGTATCTTATATGCCTAGTTATGTTAAAAATTTAGAAATAAATTTAAGTGTAAATAATTTATTTAATAAAAAATATGTTTCACACACTACAAGAAGTGCTACCATCTCAAGTAATACTGATTGGGAAGCAGGAAGAAATATAAAACTAGGCTTTAGTTACAAATTCTAAACTAAAAAAGGCTTTTTAGCCTTTTTTAGAATATCAATTATTAGGAGAAAATGTGGAATTTTTGAAAGAATATTTAGATTATTTTGTGTTTGCGATATTATTTTTTATGAGCTTTTTAGTTTTGGCATTTAGTATTGAAAGGCTAATATTTTTTAAAAATATTGATATTAAAAATTATAAATGTAAAGATGAATTAGAAATAGCACTTAGCAAAAATCTCACCTGTCTTTACATCGTTTATCAAAACGCTCCTTATATAGGTTTGCTTGGCACGGTAATAGGCATAATGATTACATTTTATGATATGGCAAATGCGGCTACTATGGACGCAAAAAGTATTATGCTAGGGCTTTCGCTAGCACTAAAAGCAACAGCACTTGGACTTGTTGTAGCAATCCCAACTCTTATGATATACAACGCATTTATTAGAAAAGTTGATGTTGTATTATCAAGGTTTAAGGAAAATAATGAGAGTAAATAAAGAAGGCTTAAATCTAGTTCCATTTATTGATATTATGCTAGTTTTACTTTGCATTGTTTTAAGTGTTAGCACCTTTATAGCAGAAGAAAAAATCGCTATAAACTTACCAAAATCAGAAAATAGCGTAAGCATTGATGATAAGCAAAAAGTATTTATAAGTATTAATGAAACTGGTGAGATATTTTATAATGAGAGTTTGCTTAGCGTAGATGAATTAAAGACAAAATTATCAAGCATTAGTAAAGATGAAATTGTAATTTTACGCTCTGATGAGAACGCTAGTTATAAACATTTTGTAAAAATAGTGGATATTTTAAAAGAGTTAAAGCATGAAAATTTTGCTATTGCAACAGAAAAATAAAATCGCATTTTTCATCTCCTTTTTAGTTCATGCGGTTTTGTTGGCGTGTTTTTTTAGAATTGATGTAAAGACAAGTGAGATTAAAAATGATAAAGCTTTAGCGGTGCTTTTTTATGCTCCTAGCATACCTCAAAATGCTGTTAAAGAAGAAATAATTGAAGAAATCAAAGAAATAAAAGAAGAAATAATCAAAGAAGAGATAAAAGAAGAAAAATTTGCTTTAAAACCTAAAAAAAAGCACCATAAAAAACCAAAACCAAAGCAAGAAGTAAAAGAAATTAAAAAAACTCAAGATGAGCCAATCACACCTAAAAACGAACCTTTAGCAAGCAAGATAAATGAAGCTAAACCAACTACTACAATTAGTAATAATACTCCTGCAGGTGGGAATAATCAAGATGAATTAATCTCTCATATTCAATCAGTTTTAAATAAAACTGCTAAGAGCAATTATCCTATGAGTTCAAGAAAAAGGCGTGAGCAAGGAGTAGTGGTTGTAGGATTTACCTATGATTATGGTAAGGCAAAAAATATAAAAATACTTAAGCCATCAAAATATGAAAATCTAAATAAAGCAGGGATTAAAAGCGTTGAGATAGCGAAATTTAAGCGTTATGAAAGAGTTTTAGATATTAGTGTGCCGCTTAAGTTTAGCTTACATTAGGCTAATTTAGTCAATTAATATTGACTAAATTTAGTTTAGACAAAACTTGTCTCTAATTAGCCTCAAGCACAATTTGAATTTAAGCGTTCTCTTTCTCTTTTTAAAAATTCTTCTTTAGTTAGTGGCTTTTCATTAGGATATTTTTCATTATGTTCTTTTAAATAAGCTTCATAATCAGGTATGCCACAAACAGCTTTTAATTTATCAAAAAAACCCATTTTTACTCCTTTTTATATTTTTCTATGAAAGATATCATAAAATAATTATAAAATGCCTAAATTTACAAATAAAATAATTTTTTATTAAATCAACACTAGTATAAATAATATTAAAGGATTGAGATGAAAAAATTAACAGCAAATCAAAAATCATTGATAAAAAAATTACCAGCAAAATACCAAATTTTTGCAGTTATTTTATTATTAATAATTATAAATTTCTCATATTTTATGTCTTTTTTTGATGAATATAGTTTAGAAAGAGTTAGTGATGGAGATACTATTGTAGTAATTAATAAAGGTGAAAAAATTAAAATAAGACTATATGGAATAGATGCACCTGAAAGTACTCAAAGTTATGGACAATATTGTAAAAATCAACTAACAAATTTATTAGAAAGTAAAAAAATTACATTAGATATAAAAAATAAAGATAATTATGGTAGAAGTGTTAGTATAGTATATGCAAATAATGAAGATATAAACGCAAAAATGGTGCAAATCGGTTGTGCTTGGGCTTATCAAAATTATACTAAAAAATATTTAGATTATGAAAAAATAGCTAGAAATAATAAAATAGGATTGTGGAGTGAAAAAAATCCACAAAATCCTAGAGATTATAGAAAAGAACATAAATAATTAATACCTATTTTTATCTCTAAAATATAAAATATAGTAAAAAATATTAATGTTTTATTTAATTTATTTTTATAATTTTATTATTAAATATTTTTAAAAAATTAAAATATTATAAAAATTTAATCTATATTATAAATATATTATAAATATTATCAATAAAATACATAAAAAATATTTTTTAACAAAAATAATTTTTAATTCTAATTAATAAATAATTACTTTATAATTATTAATTTAATATAAATACTATTAAAACATAAAATACCTCATTATAGCCAATTAATTAGGCTTTTATTTTTTGATTTTAAGTATTCATTACATTTTAAAAAATGTTGATTATTAAAAAATTTACCCCTTGCAAGTGGGCTTGGATGAGCCGAGCTTAATATTAAATGCCTTTTAGTATCAATATATTTTGCATAATTATTTGCAAAACTCCCCCACAACATAAAGACTAAATTATCATAATCATTATTAATCCTTTGTATAACATAAAGGAAAAAATCTTCCCATAAATGCTTGTGAGAATTAGGTTTGCTCTTTTGCACGCTTAAACTTGCATTTAATAATGCCACGCCTTGTCTTGCTAAATAGCTCAAATCACTTTGTAAAAATACAGCTTCATTTGGATAATCATTTAAGATTTCTTTAAAAATATTTCTTAAACTAGGTGGAATTTTAATACTAGATGAAAACGCTAAACCATCAGCACTTCCATCGTGATATGGGTCTTGACCTATTATTATTACTTTTGGAATTTCACATAATTTAAAGGCTTTAAATAAATCCTTTTTTTGTGGATAAATTATATTATTTTCATATTCGTAATCTAAAGCCTTTAAAAGTTCTTTACCCTTAGCAGTAGCTAAATAATCATCTACTATATTTAGCACAAAAGCTCCTTCTATGTAATAAACTTAAGCCGTGAATTTTAATAGCTTCTATGTGAGTTTTGGTTCCATAGCCTTTATGAGATTTAAAATCATATAAATTATCATCTAAATTAGCCATAAAATTATCCCTACTAACCTTAGCTAAAATACTAGCAGCCATAACGCAAGGCTCTATCTCATCAGCATTTATTAGAGTTTTTATACCCATTCCATAATCAGTATTACCATCAAATAATAATTCATCTTTTTCAAAATGCTCTATAATTTCTCCTAAAGCTTTTTGATAAGCCGCTCTAATTCCATTTAAATCTATATATTCATTATCAACAAAAACTACTAAATAATCAGAGTTTTGCTTAATTATCTCATACAAATTCTCACGCTTTTTTGCACTTAGTTTTTTACTATCATTTAATTCGTTTATATTTATTTTTAGCTTACAAGCTGCAAGCACTAATGGACCTGCAAACGCTCCACGCCCAGCTTCGTCAATCCCAATCATTTAATTCCTTTGAAATTAGCCAAGTATTTAAAGTAAGTCCTATAAATCTAATTTCATCATTAACGAAATTAAATTGCTCGTTTAATGATAAAACTAAGATATTTTTAAGCCCTAATTCTTTGGCTTTTTTGCTTAATTTTTTGCTTTTTAGTTTTATAAAATCTTTATTAGTAAAAGCTTCACATAGTATTCCTAAACTAGCCGAACTAATAATAAAATTTATATCATCATCATAAAAAATCTCATCATAAACCATCAAAAGTTCATTAGCTATTAAATTCTCATAATTTTTTAAAAAGTCCTTTTTAAAAGTTAAAGCATTTTTATATGCAAAATCCATAAAATAAGGTTTTTTCAAATTTTTATTAATGTGTTTTACCCAATATAATAAAAATTTATTTTCTAAAGACTTAACACAGTCAAAAAAATCATTTTTTGATATTTTTTTATCTTGGATAAACTCTCTAAAAAGACTTAAAATACTTATTTGATTACCTATTTTTGTAGCTAAATTACACATAATAATAATTTCATTATCACTTAATATTTCTTTCAAAATACGTTGTAAATTCATATAAGCTTTATAAGGTTCTAAATCAACATTCATAGGGTTTTGACCTAATAAAATATAATTTGACAAATGCAAATTTTCACTTAAATTTTTCTTTGAAAATGAAATAAATTCTTCATAATCTAAAAAATTTAATTTAATATTTACAAAATCCTTATAAATATAATTATTTTTTGAACTCAAAATATAAAATTTTTCTAAATTAGCATTATCAATATCTATAAATTCAGGCTCATTTACAACTAAATTCTTTATTTTTTCTTTTTTTATAAAATCATTTATATTATCATTCTTATATCTTAAATCTTCCATATTTATAAAAGTAAAATCATCTAAAATAGAAAATATAAATGATTTTTTACCACTATATTTTGCTCCTTTTATGAGAGCAAAACGTGGTAAATCTGTAATTTTTCTAGCTTTCAAATCATCTTTAGAAATTTTTAATTCTTTAAAATTATTTAAAATCATACCTTAGGACTAGCTGCTAAAAATTCATCGGCACTTTCGCCGTATCTTTTGAAATTTTCTATAAACATTTTAGCAAGCTTTATTCTAGTTTTATAAAAATCATTCTCATTTTCCCAAGTTTGTTCAGGGTGTAATAATTTTTCATCAACTCCAGCTAAACTCTTAGGCACAGCTAAATTAAACACATCGTAATTATAAAATTCACAATTTTGAATAGAGCCGTCTAAAATAGCGTTAATGCAAGACCTTGTAGCTTTTATACTCATTCTTTTACCAACACCATAACTTCCACCGCTCCAACCGGTGTTTACTAAATACACATTTACATTGTGTTTTTTAATCTTTTCGCCTAATAATTTCGCATAAACACTAGGGTCAAGTGGCATAAATGGTTCGCCAAAACAAGCAGAAAATGTAGCAACAGGCTCTTTTATACCACGCTCAGTTCCTGCAACTTTTGCAGTATATCCACTTAAAAAATAATACATTGCTTGAGTGTTGTTTAGTTTTGATACAGGAGGTAAAACACCGAAAGCATCAGCACATAAGAAAATTATATTAGATGGATGGCCTGCACTAAGACTTGGTTCATGATTTGGGATATGCTCTATTGGATAACTTACACGAGTATTTTCTGTCTTACTAGCATCGCAAAAATCAACATTTTTATCTCTAGTTATTACAACATTTTCGAGTAAAGCATTTTTCTTAATCGCTGCATAAATTTCAGGTTCACTATCCTTATCAAGGTTAATACATTTTGCATAGCAACCACCCTCAAAATTAAATACACCCTCATCATCCCAACCATGCTCATCATCACCTATTAAAGCACGATTTGCGTCTGTGCTAAGAGTAGTTTTGCCTGTGCCACTAAGACCAAAGAATAAGCAAACATCTCCATCTTTACCAACATTCGCACTACAATGCATACTCATCTTACCTTGTAAAGGCAACCAGTAATTCATCATAGAAAATACACCTTTTTTCATCTCGCCACCATACCAAGTGCCAAGAATTAATCCTATGTTATTTTCTATATCAAATCCTACAAATACATCGCTATTTAAATTTTGATGTTTATATAACTCATTACTTAATTTACAAGCATTAATTATCACAAAATCAGGTTCAAAATTTTCTAATTCTCCCTTACTAGGACGAATAAACATATTTTTAACAAAATGTGCTTGCCACGCAATCTCAGTTATAAATCTAATTTTTTTACGAGAACTCTTACTAGCTCCACAAAATACATCCATTATATATAAATCACGACCACTTAAATATTCTTTAGCTTTTCTTAAATTATCATTAAAAGTAGTTTTTGTACAAGCTAAATTTACACTACCCCAAGCTATATGTTCATTTGATGGTGCGGCATTTACAAAATATTTATCTTTAGGGCTTCTACCAGTAAAAACACCAGTATCAACTGCAAATGTATCATTTTGACAAACTTCACCTTCCTTGCAACGAATTTCATGTTCTCTTAACTCATCATAACTTAAATTATGATAAATTTTACCAACATTAACAATTCCTAACTTCTCTAGCATTATTATCTCCGAAAAAAATATTTTTAATCAATTCTACTTAAAAAAATTACTAATTGGGTAAAAATTGTTAATTAATATCAAAATTATAATCACAGGTGTTATGTACTGTAAAAATACAAAATAATATTTAGTTAATGTTTTTCCAAAAATATCTATAAATACTCTAAAAAATGCATATCTTTTCATTAAAAATCCTACATAAATGCTAGAAAATAATACCCCTAAAGGAAGCATAATATTACTAGTTAAAAAATCTAATGCACTAAAAGTATCAAAACTAAGCTTATTAGCCATTCCAAGAAGAGCTAAAATACCTATTATATAAACAAAAATTCCAATAATAATCAAAGCTTTTTTTCTACTCATTTTGTTTTCAAGATAGAATGTAAATGGCTCAATCATAGAAACAGCACTAGTAATCCCAGCAAAAAATAAAGCTATAAAAAATATACAAGAAAAAATTGAACCCAAAACATCAAGTTTTGAAAAAAGTGTAGTAAGACTAACAAAAACAAGTCCAGCTCCACTTTCATTAGGATTTGCTCCATAAGAAAATATAAATGTAAATACAATAAGACCCATCATAATGCCTATTAAAAGATTTATAAACACTACAAATAAACTTGATTTTAAAATATTAGTTTTTTCATCTAAACTAGCAGCATAAGTGCTAATACAGCCTATCCCAAGACATAAAGTAAAAAGACTAAGTCCTAGAGCATCTAAAAGTGAATTTATACTCAATTTACTAAAATCAGGTTTAAATAAAAATTCACAAGCTTTCAAAAAACCATCTTGTGTCAAACTAAAGCACAACATTAATAAAAGTAATACAAAAAGTGTTGGCATTAATATAATATTTAATCTTTCAATTCCATTTATAATACCTTTACTAACAACATAAATTGTTAAAAAAAAGCATATACTAAAACAAATTATACTAACAAATATATCACCACCTATAGCCTTTCCAAATAATTCTCCAGCACTTTTTAAATCTTGTGGTAAAGAAAAACTTAAAAATATATAATGAAATACTAAAGATAAAACTACTAAATAAAATGATAATACAAATATTCCGGTAAGCATAAAAATCCCACCTACTTTGCATAAATTTGGCTTAAATTTAGCGAGGGTAAAATAACTTGTAGCTAAATCACTTTTAGTAATTTTTCCTAATGCAATTTCTGCTAAGAATAATGAAATTCCGATTGTCAAACATAAAAACAAATAAAGTAGCATAAAGGCTGAACCACCATTAGTTCCAACCATTGTAGGAAATTTCCAAGCGTTGCCAAGCCCTACGGCACCACCTGCAAGTGCTAAAACAAAACCTATTTTAGAAAAAGTGCTCCTAGCTGAGCCAAAGTAAACTCCTCATAATAATCTCCTTTTTAATAAATTAAATCAAAATAATATCATAAAAAAATATTTTTACAATAATTTTTTCTTAAAAATTTTACAATATTTTTAAAAATCCTAAATTTGTGCTATATTTATCAAAAAAAAAAAAAAAAAAAAGGATAAAAATGTATAGATGGGTCTTGGCTAGTGCTTTCTTTTTTATAGGACTTATAGCCTATATGGATAGAGCAAATATTTCTGTAGTTGCTAGTTTTATTATGAATGAATTTCATATAGATAAAACTACTTTTGGAATGTTAAATTCATTGTTTTTCTTAGCTTATGCATTAGGTCAAATTCCAGCAGGAATTTTAACACAAAAATTAGGTAATAAAACAATGATTATTTTAGGTTTATTCTTTTGGTCTATTTTTACAATTTTAACACCGTTAGCTAGTAGCTTTTTAATGCTTTGCATTATTAGAATTTTGTTTGGATTAGGAGAATCACCTATATTTGTAAGTAGTACCGCATTTAATAACAACTGGTTTGGTACAAAAGAAAAAGCTATGGCAGCATCATTTGTATTAGCTGGTTCTTATTTTGGACCTGTGATAGCACCATTCATATCTGTTTGGTTATTAGAAAATTATGGTTGGCAAAGTGTATTTTATGTTTTTGGTTGTGTAGGATTAATAATAGCTTTAATATTTTATATTTTTAGTAGTTCTAGTCCTGAAAATAATAAATTTATAAGTAAAAAAGAATTAAATTTCATTCTAAAAGAAAGATTTAATGACGATAATAATAAAACTACTTGGAAAAATTTTCTTAAAAACAAAGAATTATATGCTCTAGGAATTGCTTATTTTTGTGTAATTTACATTTATGGTATGTTTATGGTATGGCTACCTACTTTTTTATTAGAAGCAAAAGGTATGGATTTAAAATCAATGGGTATTTACGCTGGTGCTCCTTGGCTTTGCCTTAGCATTGCTGTCGCATTTACAGGATTTGCAAGCGATAAAATTTTAAAATTTACAAACGACTATATAAAAGCTAGAATTCATTTAGCAATTTTAGGACTTTTATTATTTGCAATTAGTGTTTATTTTGTTGTCTATTCTAATAGCTTTTTTATAAGCATTTTAGCACTTAGCTTAGGTTTTGGATTTATAGGTTTTCCAATAGTAACTTGCTGGGCTATGTGTATTGATAAAGGAAGAAAACAAGCTGCAACATTAAGTGCTTATATGAATTTTTATGGTTGCATAGGAACTACAATATCACCACTTGTAATAGGATATATAGTAGAAAATTACAACTGGAATCTAGCTATTTTAATAAACCTAATTCCAGCTGCGATTGGAATACTTGCATTGTTTTTTGTAAAACCACAAAACCAAGCTGTATAATTTAAGCTTCTTTTGAAGCTTAAATATTTTTTAACATAATTACTAAAATTACTATAGGGCAAATAAATCTTATAAAAAATAACCAAATTTTAAAACCTGTTTCTTTCATATAAGGAATGAATAATTCTTCTAATTTGCACTTTTCAACAACAAATCCTACGAAAATACAAGTAACAATAGCTGAAACTGGCATTAAAATATTTGATGTTAAATAATCTAAACAATCAAAAATACTTTTCCCAAAAAAGGTAAAATATATAGAATAGTCTTTATGAAAACCTAAAATACAAAATGAACCAAATATATAAACAAAAATAGCTATATATGTTAGTGCTAATTTTCTACTAATTCCAAATTTATTTATCAAATAAAACGCAAATGGCTCTACCATAGAAACAGCACTAGTAAGCCCAGCAAAAAGTAATGCTATAAAAAATGCAACAGCTAAAATATTACCAATAATTCCCAAATTTGAAAACAAACTCATCAAACTTACAAATATAAGACCTGGACCTTGCTGATTTGGACTTGCTCCATATTCAAATACAAAAGTAAAAACGATAAGTCCCATCATAATACCAACTAAAATATTTATGAAAATAATTGACAATGTTGATTTGATAACATTTGTATTTTCAGGCAAACTTGCAGCGTATGTTAAAACTACACAAACACCCATAGATAAACTAAAAAAACTAAGACCTAAGGCATTTAAAATTAATTCAGTATTTAAACTACCATCATTAACAAGGACTGAAAAATCAGGCTTGAATAAAAAATTAAAAGCACCAGCAAATCCATTGAAACTAAAACTATAAAGCAACATTAGTATAAGTAATATGAATAAAGCAGGCATCATCCATACATTCATTCTTTCAATACCGCTTTTAATACCTTTGCTAACTACCCAAAATATCATTATAAATACTATAGTAAAACATGTAAATTGAGAGCTTAAATCATCGCTAATTAATTTATTAAACATTGCACCAGCTGCATCTGTAGTATTAGGTAATGTAAAAAAACTAGAATAAATATACTTTAAAATCCATCCTATAACAACACTATAAAAACAAATAATTAATATAGCTCCTATCATAAAAAATCCAGCTAAACCCCATATATTTTTGCCTTTATTAGCAAGTTCACTAAAAGCACCTACAGCATCTTTTCTAGTAATTTTTCCTATACTTAATTCACCCAAAAAAACCATAAAAGCTATTAAAAATGTTAATATTAAATATAATAATATGAATACTGAACCACCATTAGTTCCTACCATAGTAGGAAATTTCCAAGCATTACCAAGCCCAACAGCAGAACCTGCCATCGCTAAAATAAATCCAATTTTAGAAAATTGTTCTCTCATTTTTATCCTTTAAATTTAAAATAAACAATAATTATTACTGCAAGTGGAGCTACAAATCTAGCGAAGAAATACCACACTTTAAAACCTAAATCACCTGTATAAGGATAAAAAGTTTTATATAAATCCTTACAACTTAAAAAATATCCAACAAAAATTGCTGCCATAAATGAACCAAAAGGCATAATTATATTTGAGCTTAAATAATCTAAGATGTCAAAAAATCCCATTCCAAAAAATGTAAGGCTATCTTTTGTATCGCTAATAGTTGAAAAAATACACATAAGTCCTAAAATATAAACTAAAATTCCAAGTAAAATTATTGCTTTAATTCTTTTCATATTAAATTTATTTATCAAAAAGAATACGAAAGGTTCTATCATAGAAACAGCACTGGTAATTCCTGCAAAAAATAAAGCTATGAAAAATGTTATAGCTAAAATTTTTCCTAAAAATCCTAATTTAGCAAACAAAGATATCAAACTTATAAAAATTAATCCAGGGCCTTGTGCACTAGGGTCAGCGTTAAATTCAAAAATAAAAGAAAAAACAATAAGTCCCATCATAAGACCTATTAAAAGATTTATAAAAATTATATAAAAAGTCGAACTTATAAAATTAGTTTTTTCAGGTAAACTAGCTGAATATGTAATAATACTACCAGCACCTATACTTAATGAAAAACACGCAAGTCCAAGTGCTTCTAAAAACGAACTTGAAGTAATTTTGCTAAAATCTGGTTTAAATAAAAATTTAAATGCATCAGCAAAACCATTTTGAGTAAAGCTATAACAAAGCATTAGCAATAAAAGCACAAATAAAGTAGGCATCATTATTACATTTAATTTTTCGATTCCATTTTTAATACCACGTGAAACAACCCAAAAGGCTAGAAAAAATACTATAGAAAAGCAAATTATCTCAGCTGTTACATTCTTTTCTAATAAATTTACAAACAATTTAGCATTTTCATTTATGTCTACATTTAAACTTGTAAAATTAAATAAAGCCATCAAACTATGGTATAAATAATAAACAATCCAACCAATTATAACACTATAAAAGCTTACTATTAACAACGCACCAATCATACTAAAGCCTACTAAACTCCATGCTTTTTTATTACTAGGTGCTAACTTATAATAAGCTCCAACAGGATCAAGTCCGCTAGTCTTACCTATATAAAGTTCACATAAAAACATAATAAAACCAACACAAAGTGTAAGTAATATAAATAATAACACAAAAGCAGAACCACCATTAGTCCCTACCATCGTAGGAAATTTCCAAGCATTTCCTAATCCTACCGCCGAACCAGCAACAGCTAGTATAAATCCAATTTTGCTAAATGTATTCACAGTATGCCCTTTTTAGTAATTTTTAAGGTAATAAAACATTGTATAATAAAATTTAACAAAATGTATGTAAATTTAATGAAAAAATACTAAAAAGGTAAAAAATTGAGTAAAAATAATAAAAAATATACATATAAAATAATTTTTAGCTATGACGGATCTAGGTTTTGCGGCTCAGCTAAGCAACCAAATATGAATTGTGTCCAAAATATGCTAGACGAAGCATTAAAAACTGTAGGAATTTTTACACCAAGTATTTTTGCTAGTAGAACCGACAAAGGCGTTCATGCAAAATGCAATGTAGCAAAAATTGAATCAAATTACAAATTAAATGAAAAATTTGTAATTAAAAAATTAAATTATGTATTGAATGGAATTTTTATAAAAAATTTAATTATATGTGAATTTGAGCCTAGATTTGATGCAAAAATTCGCTCTTATAGATATATAATAAGTCCTAAAATTAATGCCTTTAACAAAGCTTTTTTATGTCATTATGAAAAAAATATAAATTTAAATTTATTAAAAGAAGCTATAAAAATATATGAAGGAGAACATAATTTTAAAGAATTTTGTCTTAGTTTAGATAAAGATAAGAACACAATTAGAACCATACATAAAACTAGGATATATACCTATAAAAATATGATTATATTTAATTTTTTTGCTAATGGTTTTTTAAGAGGTCAAATTAGATTAATGATGGATTTTTTGCTAAAAATAAATGAAGGAAAATTAAATTTAAATGATTTAAAAGAACAAATAAGTGGGATTAAATCCCACTCTAGAACCCTAGCATCTCCTAATGGTTTATATCTTAAAAGTATTAGTTATTAATCTTTTTTTATTTTTAAAAAAATCTTAGCATTAATAAAAGCTAAAATACTTATATAACACATATAAGCACCCCCACCTATTATAAAAATACCTCCTAGTTCTACATTTGAATGAAATTTAACTAAAAGTAATGGTGTTATAAAACCAAAAAATGCATATGCTAAATTATATGAAAAACTAATACCTGAAAATAATACATTCGGTCTATACAAATTACACATAAAAATAGCTGTAAAATTTACAATTCCAGTAAAAAAACAAGCTATTAAATAATATACACATATTAATGTTAAATTTTTTCCTATATAAAATTCATAAAAATATAAAAAACAAAAAATAAACAAAAATACTGCAAATGTTTTACAAACTTGTGCCGGATGAAAAATATCTGATAATGCACCTGTGCAAACTAATCCTACCATCATCATAAATGTTCCACCCATCTGTACTATTGTATTAGTAATAGGTTCAATATTATAAGTTGATTTTAAAAAATTTGGCATTAAAATTATCATAACTAAAACACAAGCTGTCATAATCCAAGTAAGTAAAACCGATAAAGATATATCTTTTTTAAATTCTTTTATAACATCTTTTAACGGAAAAGAATGTAATTCATTATTTGCTTGAAGTTCTTTAAAGATAGGTGTTTCTTTTAAAAATCTTCTTAAATACACACTAATTAACCCAAAAATACCACCTAGCAAAAATGGAATTCTATAAGCATATTCTTTTATATCATCTTCTATAAAAATATTTTGTAAAATTAATGTTACCAAATTTCCTAACAAAATTCCACCACACACACCACATGTTAAAACACCTATAAATAAATTTTTTGTATTTGCTGGACTATGCTCATACACAAAAACCCAAGCACCAGGTAATTCTCCACCTATTGCTATACCTTGAGTAATTCTGATTAATAATAAAATCACTATTGCAAGCCATCCAATTTGTTCATAAGTAGGCATTATAGCAAATGTAAAAGTCGGAATAGCCATTAGTAAAATACTTAACATAAACATTTTTTTTCGTCCGAACTTATCACCAAAATGTGCCATTACAATACCACCTAGTGGACGAGCTAGATATCCAGCTGCAAAGGCTCCGTAGGTATTAAATAATTTTAAATTTTCATCAAGGTCAGCTGGAAAAAAATGATGTGTAAAATATGGCGTAAAAATCGCAAATATAATAAAATCATAAAATTCTAAAGTCCCACCTAAAGAACTCAAACTAAGAGTTTTCATATCACTTTTTGTTAATTGTCTATTCATTTTAATCCTTTCTAATCAAAACATTATAATAAATTTTTTAATTTTTATTAATTATTTTCTATGATTCTTAATTTTTTCATACATAATAGCACAAAAATAACTCAATATTCCTATAAAAATCATATAATACCCAGCACCTATTGTATTTGTATTTACAGCAATATCATGTAATTTAACTAATAAAATAGGAGTTAAAAATCCAGCAATAGCATAAGCTATATTATACGAAAAACTAATTCCTGAAAATAATACATTTGGTCTAAATAAATTACACATAAATATTGATGCAAAATTTACTACACCTATAAAAAAACAAGCTAATAAATAAAATGCTGATAACAAAACTAAATCTTTACCAACATATAATTCATAAAAATACATAGGGCAAAATATTATAAGCCCTAATGAAAATATTTTACAAACGTTGCTAGGTTTAAAAAAATCAGCCAAGGTTCCAGTACAAATCAAACCAAAAATAACCATTAAGGCTCCTGCCATTTGCAAACATGTGCTAGTAATTGGTGCTAAATTTAATGTCTTTTTAGCATAATTTGGAATTAGTAATAGCATTATTACAACACATGCAGTTAATACTAATGTTAAACACATTGATAATAATATATCTTTTTTATAATCTTTTATGACACTTTTTAGTGGAAACGAATGCAATTCTTTGCTTTCTTTTAATTTTAAAAATGTTGGAGTTTCACTTAAAAATTTTCTTAAATATACACTAATTAAACCAAAAATTCCACCTAACAAAAAAGGGATTCTATAAGCATATTCTTTAATTTGTTCTTCGGTATAAATTATTTGTAAATTTAAAGCTATAAAAGTTCCTAAAACAATTCCACCACACACGCCACAAGTTAAAAGCCCTAAAAATAAACCTTTAGAATGACTTGGACTATGTTCATATATAAAAACCCAAGCACCAGGCATTTCACCACCCATTGCAATACCTTGCGAAATTCTAATTAGTAGCAAAATAACAATTGCTAAATAACCAATTTGCTCATAAGTAGGCATAATCGCAAAAATAAATGTAGGAATTACCATTAAAATAATGCTTAATAAAAACATATTTTTCCTACCAAATTTATCTCCAAAATGTGCCATAACAATACCACCAAGTGGACGAGCTAAATATCCAGCCGCAAAAGCTCCGTAGGTATAAATATATTTTATGCTTTCATCTAAATAACTTGGTAAAAATGCATCCGTAAAATACGGAGTAAATATTGCAAATATAATAAAATCATAAAATTCTAAAATACTTCCTAAAGCACTAAGGCTTAAAGTTTTAATATCTTTATTATTTAATTCTCTCATAAATTTCCTTTAATTTTATATTTATGCTATTTTTAATTTTGTTAATGATTATTAATTTGAGTAAGAGTATATAGGTAAGGCTTTGCCTTACCAATAGATATAAGTTTTTGTAGATTTAATATCTGCGTAGTTTAATATAGTGCCATCTTCTAATGTGATTTTCTCATCATCAGCACTAAGTAATTTTGCGATAATTTCTTCTTTTTCTTTAGTTTTAATTTTTAATATCTCACCTATACTAAGTTTAAAATGCTCTATTTTAGTAAGCTTTCTTTCAAGTCCAGGAGAGCTTACTTCTAAAAAGTATTTTTCATCTGTAGGTGGATTTAAATCAAGTATAGGAGAAATCAATCTACTAAATTGCTCGCAATCATCAAGGCTAACTGATTTATTTTCTCCATCTTTTAAGATGAAAATTCTATAAATAAAGTTATTGCCTTCTTTTGCTAATTCAGTATCATAAATCACTAAATTAAGCTGTTTAGCTAAATTCTCTAGCTCCATTTATTTCTTTTCCTTATTAATTTGCTTAAATAATTCTTCTATTCTATTAATTTTATCTAAACTATCGTCAAACCTAAAATGAAAATTTGGACATCTATACATACCAAGTGCTCCTAAGCAATGAGCTTGCAATACTTTACTAACTCTTTTTAGCTTAGAAAGAACTAAATTTTGTTCATCTTTTGTAAGCGACATTTTATCTAAATATATAAAAGCATCATAACGACCCTTTTTGCAATCTACATCATTTACTAATAGACCACTTAATAAAGGATCATCTAAGTTTGCTAAAGCTTCTCCTACTAATTCCTTTAGCAAACTTTGTGTTCTTAGGCGTTTTATTTGTGCTTTATCATTCATTATAAACTAGCCTTACTTTGAACTTCTTTATAACTTTCTATAAAATCGCCTTCTCTCATATCATTAAATCCAACGATACCAACACCACATTCATAACCTTTGCTAACTTCTCTAGCGTCGTCTTTAAAGCGTTTAAGTGAGCTAATCTCTCCTTCAAACACTACAACACCTTCACGAATAACACGAATTTTAGCCCCTCTTACTATGCTTCCATCAGTTACCATACATCCTGCTATTTGTCCTACTTTTGGCACATTGATTACTTGTCTAATTTCAGCTTGTCCGAGTTGCTCTTCGCTAATAATAGGACTCATTAAACCACCTAAAATAGCTTTAATCTCATCAATTAGATTGTAAATTACATTATATGTTTTAATCTCAACCTTGGCTTCTTTTGCTTTTTCCTTAATATCCCCCGTTGGACGAACATTAAAGCCAACTATAACACCACCGCTAGCTTGTGCTAAAGCAATATCTCCTTGAGATATTCCACCAACACCACCTAAAACAATATCAACTTTTACCTCATCATTTGAAAGCTTTTCAAGACTTCCTCTAATAGCTTCTAATGTTCCACCTACATCGGCTTTTAAAATAACAGGTAATGATTTTAAATTCCCTTCTTTAATTTTTGCACTTAATTCATCAAGGCTTACTTTTGTTGATTTGCTTAATTCTTTTTGTCTTAAATATTCGTGGCGTTTTTGTGCGTAATCTCTTGCTTCTTTATCAGTCGCAACACTAATTAATGTCTCACCTGCATCAGGAATTTCATTAAGACCCATAATTACACCACACTCGCCTGGTAAAATCTCTTTTAATGCATTACCTTTGCTATCTGTAATGCTTTTTACCCTACCATAAGCAATGCCTGCTACAACGGTATCTCCTACTCTTAGCGTTCCATTTTCCATAATCACAGTAGTTACTACACCACGACCTTTTTGTAAAGAACTTTCAACTATATTTGCTTTTGCAGCTGTATTCTTATTTGCTTTAAGCTCTAAAATTTCAGCTTGTAATAAGATAATTTCAAGTAAATCTTCAATTCCAGTTCCCTTTAAAGCACTAATATGAACGAATTCATGACTTCCACCCCACTCAGTTGGCATAATATCAAGCTCTGCTAATTGAGTTTTAACTCTATCAGGATTTGCTGCTTCTTTATCTATTTTATTAACAGCGATGATGATTGGAACACCCGCTGCTTTTGCATGCGAAATTGCTTCTTTTGTTTGTGGTTTTACACCATCATCAGCTGCAACAACAATAATTACTATATCAGTAACACTAGCACCCCTAGCTCTCATAGCTGAAAATGCTTCGTGACCTGGAGTATCAATAAAGGTTATATTTTTACCATTTTTATTAACCATATAAGCACCAACGTGCTGAGTAATTCCACCTGCTTCGCCACTTGCTACACGACTATTTCTAATATAATCAAGCAAACTTGTCTTACCATGATCAACATGACCCATAATTGTTACAACAGGAACTTTAATATCTTTTAATTCTTCTTGATTTTCTTCATAATCAGCAACATAATCAAATTGTGCAGTCTCATCAAAAAAGCTTATTTCAATTCCAAACTCAAGTCCTAAAATCTCAATAGTTTCTTCATCTAAGAAATCATTTTTAGTAGTCATCATTCCTTGCATAAATAATTTTGAAATTAATTCGCTATCTTTTTTACCTAACTTCTCTGCTAATTCATAAAGTCTTATTTCTTTAGGAATTTTAATACTTGTAATTTCTTCGCTACTTTGTTCTTTTTTATATGCTTTTGATTTTTTACGGCGAGACCTTGCTATTGAAGTATTTGTAAATTGATTGATTTGGTTATTAAATGCACTTCTTAATGAAGTTTGTGCCTTTGCAGGCTTTTCAATATCTTCTTTTCTTTCATTAAATGAAAAATCAGGCATAACCACAACATCATCTTCATCATCATTAATCTCTGCAAAATTAGTATCAAAATCCATCTTAGATGAACTTTCTTTTCTTGCTGCTGGAACTATTTTTTTAGCTTTTTTCTTTTTTAAGCTTTCATCTGTGCTAAATATTGAAGCAAAAGTTTTAACTTCTTGTACTTGAGTTTTTACTTCATTTTTTTTAATATCTTCTTTTGGCGAATTTTTTTTCTTGATTATAACTAAGCCTCTACGCTTTTCTAAGCCACTTTTAGCAAGGGAAATTTTCTCTGGTTCATTTTTAATATCTTCTAAAATTTCATTATTAACAACTTTTTCGCTATTTTGCTTAACTTCAACAACCATATCTTTCACTTCATTATCTTTTTTTTCTTTTTTTTCAATATTGTCTTCTTTTTTATTATTTTTAGTAACATCTTTAGTATTTTTATCAATTTTTGACTTTGTAGTTCTAGTTTTTGAAACTGGTTTTTTAATTTTATCAATTTCTAATTGCAAAATCGAATCAACTGTTCCATTTTTGATATAATTATATAAGGATTGTGCCATATCATGGCTAATTCCTTTTTGTGCTGACTTAAATTCAAATCCTAATAAATTTACTTTTTCTATAAGTTCTTTACTTGTAATACCAATTTCTTTTGCAACATCACTAATTTTAACATTATTCGCCATTTAAAAACCTTTCTCTTAACTTATTTGCGAGTTCTTGTTTATTCATATTATTTTTTATAACTTTATGCAAATATTTAGCAAAACTATCATAGTCTTTATTTAAACACGAACAACATAAATATAAATTTCTACCATTCTTAACATCAAATTTCAATTCATTGTTTAAAATTTTAAAACTATATAAATCTTCTTTGCTCAATCTTGCTTTACAAATAATACACATTCTAATAGGTTTAGATTTTCTCATAATTTTCTTATTTTATTTATTTTTTCTTAACAAAAATAACTTAAATTATAAAATATAAATACCACAATCAAAATTTTATATTTAAAATACTTTTTTTCTAAAAATTAACCTAACTTAATTAAACTTTTACTTTAAAATCAAGGAGAAAACATTGAGTATTAGAAATATAGCAGTAATCGCACACGTTGATCATGGTAAGACTACAATGGTTGATCAGTTATTAAAACAATCAGGAACATTTAGCGAAAGAGACCAAGTTGATGAACGCGTTATGGATAGTAATGATATTGAAAAAGAGCGTGGAATTACAATTCTTTCAAAAAACACAGCAATTAATTATAAAGGCACAAAAATTAACATAATTGATACTCCAGGCCACGCAGATTTTGGTGGAGAAGTTGAGCGTGTTTTAAAGATGATTGATGGGGTTTTATTAATCGTTGATGCTCAAGAAGGTGTTATGCCACAAACTAAATTCGTTGTTAAAAAAGCATTAGCATTAGGTCTTAGACCAATAGTTGTGGTAAATAAAATAGATAAAGCTGCAGCTGAGCCTGATAGAGTAATTAATGAAGTATTTGACCTTTTTGCTGCACTTGATGCAACTGATGAGCAATTAGATTTCCCTGTAATTTATGCAATTGGAAAAGAAGGTATTGCAAAAAATGAATTAGATGATGATAGTAAGGATATGCAACCTTTATTTGACAAGATAATTGAGCATGTTCCAGCACCAAGTGGTAGTAATGAAAATCCTTTACAATTACAAGTATTTACATTAGGTTATGATAACTTCGTTGGTAAAATTGGAATTGCTAGAATTTTTAATGGAACAATTTCAAAAAATCAAAATGTAATGTTAGCTAAGGCCGATGGGACAAAACACACAGGAAGAATTTCAAAACTAATTGGATTTTTAGGTTTAGAAAAAATGGATATTGATAGTGCTAGCACAGGAGATATCGTAGCAATTGCAGGTTTTGATGCTTTAGATGTTGGAGATAGCGTAGTTGATCCTAGCAATCCTATGCCACTTGACCCACTACATATAGAAGAACCTACTTTAAGCGTTGTATTTAGCGTAAATGATGGACCTTTAGCAGGAACTGAAGGAAAGCATGTTACAAGTAATAAAATTGCTGAAAGATTAGAAAGCGAAATGAAGACAAATATCGCTATGAAATATGAAAATATTGGCGAAGGTAAGTTTAAAGTAAGTGGTCGTGGTGAATTACAAATTACGATTTTAGCTGAAAATATGAGAAGAGAAGGTTTTGAGTTTTGTCTTGGACGCCCTGAAGTTATCGTAAAAATTGAAAATGGAGTTAAAACAGAGCCTTTTGAAAATCTAGTTATTGATGTTCCTGATGAGTTTAGTGGAACGGTTATTGAAAAGCTTGGAAGAAGAAGAGCTGAGATGAAAAGTATGGTTCCAACAGGAGATGGACAAACTAGACTTGAGTTTGAAATTCCTGCTCGTGGGCTAATTGGATTTAGAAGTCAGTTTTTAACAGATACAAAAGGTGAAGGTATAATGAATCATAGTTTTATGGAATTTAGACCTTTTGTTGGTAGTGTTGAAAAACGCCAAAATGGAGCATTAGTGAGTATGGAAAATGGTGTTGCATTAGCTTATTCATTATGGAATCTTCAAGATAGGGGTGTTTTATTTATAGACCCTCAAGCAAAAACTTATGTTGGTATGATTATAGGCGAGCATAGCCGTCCGAATGACCTTGATGTAAATCCTATAAAAGGTAAAAACCTAACCAATGTTCGTGCTAGTGGTAGTGATGATGCTATTAAATTAGTTCCACCTAGAAAACCTACTTTAGAGCGTGCTATGGAGTGGATTGAAGAAGATGAATTAGTAGAAGTAACTCCAATTAATATTCGTATTAGAAAGCGTTATTTAGACCCAACTCTAAGACGCCGTATGGAAAAACAAAAATCATAATTTTGGGTATGTAAAATACCCAAATACTATAAATTTAAAAAAACTATTTTCTTAAAATAATAATCTTTATTAAAGCAAAAAATCGCTATAAAAACATAAATCTCTGTATTTATAAATTTTATAAATAAAATTAATTTTTAATAATACTAAAAAAATATTAAATTGTTTATTACAAAATACAAATTTAAGTAAAATTTAAAAATGTGAGTTAGTAAAATAGGATTTTAATTTTTTAAAAGAAGATTTTAAATCATATATATAAAGTATTTTAAATCACGATAAAAATGTATTATCAAACATAAAATCAATAAAATTACTTTTAAAATCTTATTTTATAATAATTTTATCATTCTATTAGTTTTTGTAATTAATCCTGCTTGTAATATTGTATCTTGACTAATTTTAATAAATATAATTAAAAACGAGTAATTTAATATCTACAAAAAATAAAATAATTACTAATTTAGCTTTATGATACTAAGATAAAGCTTGATAAATATGGAAAGCATTATCGTAACTTAAAGAATTTTTTTAAAAAAAATTTTAATTATAAAACTATCTTAATCAATGTAACTACTAATCCAAGTAATTAGTAATCATTTAAAATTTAAAAGAAAGTCTGAAAACATTATACATAATAAAAATTCCAAAACAAATTAAGATTTTTTATTTATTAATTTAATAATACAGCCAAATTTCAAATCAAAATTTTATTTAAATTTCAAAATAAATTAGAAAGTTCTATAATTCTCATCGTTTTTACATTACAAACACTAAAAAGTATAATTTGCTGTTAAATTTAAAATAATTATTTTAAAATTTAATATAAAACATATGTCAAAAATTTAAAAAAATTATTATAACCCATAAAAATTTAAAAATAACAATAAAAACTGTAAAAAATTCTATATTTTATTAAGCTAAAAGCTCTTTTACAAAATCACTCATAGAATAATTTTTATTCTCTTTAGTAATAAGCCATTTTGCTACATTAATAGCACCTTTAGCAAATATTACTCTAGAATTTGCATTATGAATTAATTCTATACTTTCATCATCTCCATAAAATCCAACACTATGATACCCTGCAATGCTACCACCTCTAAGGCTTACTAAACCTATTTCGTTATCTTCTCTTTTGCCTTCTCTATTAAAGCAAATCTTATGCTCTTTATTTAAAGCTTTATTTCTAGCTTCAAGTGCATTTTTTGCTAATGTTAGAGCTGTTCCACTAGGAGCATCAACTTTATGTTTATGATGTTTTTCATAAATTTCTATATCAAATTCTTTTAAAGCAAGTGCAGCAATTTTCGTAAGTTCATTTAATATTGCAACACCCAATGAAGTATTAGAAGCCCAAAAAAACTTACCTTTATAAGTTTTAGCTTTTTTAAAATATTCATCTTTAAGCCCAGTAGTTCCAACAACTAAAGCTGGTGGATTATCTAATAAACTAGCTTTTTCAAGTAATTCAACACTAGCAGCAGGAGTAGAAAAATCTATTATAACATTAGCTTTAAAAAGCTCATTATAATCATTATTTTCCTTAGTAAAAGAATATACTAAATCAATATTCTCATCAGCCAAAGCTAGTTTTACTAGCTCCTTACCCATTCTACCATTTGCCCCAAATACTGCTAGATTTATCATTTTATTATAATAGTGAGTTTAATTTATCAGCTAAAGCTTGTTTTGCTTGAGCACCAATTACCGTATCAACTATTTCGCCATTTTTGAAAAATAACATAGTAGGAACTGAGCGAATTCCAAACTCAGCAGCTAATTCTTCACAATCATCAATATTAACTTTAGCCACTAATGCTTTACCTTCAAATTCATTTGCTAATTCTTCAATAGCAGGTGCAAGCATTCTGCAAGGTCCACACCATGGTGCCCAAAAATCTACTAAAGCAACGCCTTTTTTAGCTAAATTAATATTTTCACTTGTTAATTCTTTTGCCATTTTATTCTCCTAAAAAAATATTTGTAAATAAAAATTATCATCTAACTTAGTTAATGAATATTTATTTTATTAAAGCACAATAACACAAATTACAATAAGGAAAAATTATGATATTTAGTGATGAAGAATTAATTGAACCTTGTTTAAATGTCCTAAAATCAAAGCTTCACATACTTCATAATGATGGTGGCGATTTGGAGTTTTTGGGTGTTAAAAACGGGGTTGTTTATATAAAATTACTTGGTGCTTGTCATGGTTGTGCTGCTGCAAATACCACTTTAAAATTAGGGCTTGAAAGGGCTTTAAAAGAACAAATTGATAGCAATATTTCGCTAATAAATCTTGAAGGTGGAAAGGAAGCTTTTGAAAAACTATGAAAGTTAATTTAGATAATTCTTACATAACAGATAATTCAAATGAATGTGAAAAAGGTTGTTATTTTTTACTAACTAATTCAAATTCCAAATACGAAAACGATGCAAAATCTAAAGGTGCTTTAGTAATTAACGAAGCAAAAGCAAGAGAGCTTTTAAAAATCAATGAAAATATAAAAATTATAGGCATAACAGGCACAAATGGTAAAACCACTACCGCTGCTGCAATTTATTCTATATTGCTTGATTTAGGTAAAAAAGTATTTTTATGTGGAACCCGTGGGGCATTTTGTAATGATAAAAAAGTTGCGGCAAAATCTTTAACAACAGGATTTTTATTAGAATTATTATCGTATTTACAAGTTGCAACTTTAAATAATTGCGAATATTTTGTAATGGAAGTAAGCTCTCACGCAATTGCACAAAATCGCTGTGGAGATATGAAATTCGCTGCTAAAATCTATACTAATTTAACTCAAGACCATTTAGACTTTCACGAAACTTTTGAAAATTATGCAAATTGCAAAGCAAGTTTTTTTCAAGATGAATGCTTAAAAATAATAAATCAAGATGCTTATAAATTTTCTTATAATGTAAAAGGTGCTATTACTTATGGTATAGAAAATCCTGCTTTATATAGTGTAAAAGCTTATACATTAAATAATGGAATAGAAGCTATAATAAGTATAAAAAATGAAATTTTTGAAATTTCTTCACCATTAAATGGTCTTTTTAATATTTATAATCTTTTAGCTGCTATAGCATGTATTAATGAACTTTTAAAACCAAATAAGGAAAATTTAGAAAAAGCTATATCAAATTTTGCTGGTGTTATGGGAAGAATGCAAAATATCGATAATAATGAAAATCGCAATATAATAATAGATTTTGCCCATACTCCAGATGGCGTAAAAAATGTCTTAGAAACTATGGGTCATAAAAATTTAATAGTAGTCTTAGGAGCTGGTGGAAACAGAGATAAAACAAAAAGAACTCCTATGGCAAAAATAGCTAGTCATTATGCTAAAAATGTATATTTAACAAGTGATAATCCAAGAGATGAAAGACCTATTGATATTTTAAACGATATGATAGATGGTTTAAATGAAAATGAATTAAAAAACATTAATATAGTAATTGATAGAAAATTAGCAATTCATAAAGCACTTTTAGCACAAAATGATGATGATTGTGTTATGATTTTAGGTAAAGGTGATGAAGACTATCAAGAAATTAAAGGTGTTAAATACCCTTTTTCTGATGAAAAAGTTGTGTTAGAATGCTTAAAAGAAATAAAAAAATATAAAGAAAAACTAAGATTGAAAGGTGAATATGTTTAAAGATTTTGATTTTTCAAAAATGCAAGAAATGTTACAAGATGTTCAAAACAAAGCACAAGAATTTGAAAATGAATTAAAAAATAAAGAATATACCGCTAAAAGTGGTGCTGGAATGGTAGAGGTGAAAGTTAATGGTAAATTTCAAATAATTGATATAAAAATTGATGATGAGTTATTAAATGATAAATCATCTATGCAAATTTTACTTATATCAGCATTAAATGACGCATTAAGTCAAGCTAGTGATGGCACTAAAATGAGTGCTGCAAATATGTTTTTTAAAAATAACTAATTTAAGGAAGTATTATGAATAATGAAACATTAGAAAAAATGTCAAATAATTTAAGATTTTTAAGTGTAGATATGATTAATCGTGCAAATAGTGGTCATCCAGGCGTAGCAATGGGACTTAGTGATATTTTAGCAGTGCTTAGCACAAAAATTAATCTAAATACAAAAAATCATATAAATCGTGATAGATTAGTATTTTCAGGCGGACACGCAAGTTCTTTAATATATTCGTTTTTACATTTAAGTGGATTTAATTTAAGTCTTGATGAGCTTAAAAATTTTCGCCAATTAGGCTCACTTGCAGCAGGGCATCCTGAGATTAAAACTCACGGAGTAGAAATAGATACAGGTCCACTTGGTCAAGGTATTGCAAATGCTGTTGGTTTCGCAATGGCAGCAAAATTTGCTAGTAGCAAACTAAATAATTCGTTAAATCATAAAATATACTGCCTTTGTGGAGATGGGGATTTGCAAGAAGGAATTAGCTATGAGGCTTGTTCTTTAGCAAATGTTCATAATTTAAATAATTTAGTATTAATTTATGATAGTAACGAAATTAGTATTGAAGGCGATGTAAAAAATACTTTTAATGATGATATGTATTTTAGATTTATGAGTCTAGGTTTTAATGTTATAATGATAGATGGGCATAATTTTGATGAAATTAGCAAGGCTTTAGAAATGACTAAAAATGCTGAGCGTCCAAGTATTATCATAGCTAAAACCAAGATTGGAAAAGGTGCTTGTGAATTAGAAGGAAGCGAGAAAACTCACGGCTCACCACTAGGTGCTGAACTAGCTTTAAAAGCTAAAAAAGCAGCTAATTGGAATGAAGAAGAGTTTTATATAGATAGCGAAGCTAAAAATGGCTTTGAGAAAATGTGTAAAAGAAGTGATGAGTATTTTGCAAGTTGGGATAAAGCAAATAAATTTAGTGATGAACAATTAGAATTTATAGCTTATTTAGAAGGCAAAAAAGATTTAAATGTGGATTTTTCTAAACTTGATTTAAGTAAAAATTACGCTACAAGAGATAGCAACCACGCTTGTCTAAACGAAATAGCAAAACAAATTCCTACATTTTTAGGTGGTTCAGCAGACTTAGCACCATCAAATAAAACTTATCTAAAAGATTATGCAGATATTAGAAATGGTGGTAAAAATATAGCTTTTGGTATTCGTGAGCATGCAATGGGTGCAATTATAAATGCAATGGCAAGATATGGTTTGCATCCGTTTTGTGCTACATTTTTAGTATTTAGTGATTATTTAAAGCCTTCAATAAGATTAGCGGCTTTAATGAATTTAAAAGCATTTTTTGTATTTTCACACGATAGCATAGGAGTAGGAGAAGATGGTCCAACTCATCAACCAATTGAGCAAATCAGCACTCTTAGAAATATTCCTAATCTATACACTTTCCGTCCTGCTGATATGGCTGAAAATATAGCTTGTTGGCAAGTAGCTTTAAAGCTAAATAATCCAAGTGCATTCACACTTAGTCGCTCAGCACTTCCAAGCTTAAATACAAGTATTCCTGATATTAGCAAGGGAGCTTATTTTATAAAATATAGCGATAATGCAGAAGCTACAATAATTGCAAGTGGTAGTGAAGTTGCACTCGCACTTGAAGTTGCAAAAGATAAAAATATAAATGTATTAAGTATGCCTTGCTTTGAATTATTTGATAAGGAATTTGATAAATCTTTATTAAAAGGCAAGATTATCGGAATAGAAGCTGCAAGGTCTTATGAATTATATAAATACTGCGATGAGCTTTTCATAATGGATAGTTTTGGCGCTAGTGGTAAAGAAAAAGATGTATTTAAATATTTTGGATTTGATGCAGAAAAAATAAAAGAAAAACTATAATCTAGTGCTACTTTAAAGTAGCACTTTTTAAATTTATTTTAATTTAACATTTTCAAAAATTGCCGGAGTATAATTCACACCCAATTTAAATGCAGCATCAACTTTTTTAGAGTAAGCATCTTTTTTGTCTTGGCTAACCTCATCAAATGTGGCATCAGAGTAGTATTTTCTTATAATTTTTAATTTATCACTATCACTTTTAGCCGTTTTAACTTCTTCTAAAATATGTAATGTTTTTGATAATGCAGTTTTATGCATAGGTAATGGGGTTAGAACAAAAATAATATCATTATCTTTCAAGCTATCCTCAATTGTTTCTAAGTGTTTTCTACACCAAGGGCAATCAGGGTCGCTAAATACAACAGTTGCAACTCCATTATTTTTATTACCTAATTTAATTGTCATATCCTTGTTATTTTTTATAAAATTAGGTAGCTGTGCTTGTAAAGCTTTTTGTTTTTCTTGTTCTTTTTTCTCCATAAATTTAGCTCTTAAATCTACCTTTTCATCTAAATCAAATAATGTAGGAGTAGCAAATTTACCATCGCTAAAAAATACATCAGAACCAACAACTTGACCATTTGCTAAAATATTAAATTCAACCATTTCATATTTTGAATTAGGAATTTTATCAGATTTAACCAGTTCAATATCAATATTTTCAGCTGGTGTTAAAGTCTTAACAAATTCAATCGCTTTATCACTAATTTCACTAGCACTTAATGCACCTAAAACTGACATCGCTAAAATTATTTTTTTCATTCATTCTCCTTTTAAATAAGCATTCTACATTATTTTAAATAACGTTTGTTATTAATATTTTTCACATAATTTAAAGTGTCTAAATATTCTAACAATGCTATAGCATATTTACGACTTAGATTATATTTATTTTTCAATTCTTGCACACCTATGCCGGATTTTAACTCATCTTTAATTTCTAAAACAAATTCATCAAGTATATTTTTGTTTATAAAATAATTATGAGAAAGTCTAATAACCTTATTTGCTAAACACATTTTTTTAAGAATATCGTCACCACTTTTTCTATCTAAATTTAAATCATCATAAATATTATATGGCGCCTTAGGAGTTAAAGAATTTAATTCTTTATAAATGATATCTTCATTATTTTCTAAAATATTATCAACTTGCATACCTTTTAAATGATACAAGCCATTATTAAATTCAAGTTCTTCTATATTTTTTAACGCCATATCACATAAAAATTCATCTGTACCCAATGATTTTTCAAGTGATTTTGCACTTTGTAGTGAAAATTTATTCTTGAAAAATAATTTTTTAATCTTATCAATAGTTTTATTTAATGCTTCAGCTGTATAAATACAAGCACCGTTGCAATCAACTATTTCACCAACTTCTTTTGCATAATCTAATGCTTGTTCAGTAGTTAGATTAAAACGCTGTGGAGCACAAAATAAACCAAAACCATTAGAATGATTTGTATTTAATATTTTAAATACTTCTTTAAAATTTTTTTGTTCTAAATATTTTAATAATTCTACCATTTTTGCTTTTTTTAATGGTTCAGTGATTGAATTTAAAATCCTTCCTCCAGCTACTGCTCTACCATTTTTTAATATAACATAAGGTTCATCAAAAATAAAAGCTGCTGCTTTACATAATTCAAATTTTGCAAAACCTTGATATTCTAAAAATTTTGCTTCAATTTGTTTATTTCCTGAACAAAATACGACTTTTTCATCATGTTTTAAGCATCCAACTAAAGTAGCATAAATTTCCTTACTTGTTCTTAAGTAACCCTTAGAATAAAGAACATCTCCTTTTTTTAATTCACCTTTAAATACAAAAGCGACCCTTGCTGGAGCTTTTATAATATCTACATTTTTATGCTGGACTTCTATACTTTTAATAAGTATATTTTGTTGATTTTCATTAATTAAATTTTTGCATTCTAATATACCACTTTTTAAAAGACCGGTAGCAACTGTTCCTATGCCATTTACATTAAATACTCTATCAATATTTATTCTAGTAGAAGAAACTTCATAATCTGGTCTAGGCAAATTTAATAAATATTCTTTTAATTCTTCAATGCCTTCATTTGTCTTAGCACTAACTAAAAAAATACGATTTGGTATAAAATCTAATTGATTAATAATATCATTTTTTGCTTTTTTTAAATCATCACATAAATCAATTTTATTCAAAACTAAAATTATATTTTTTACTCTCATAATTTTTAATATAAAAATATGTTCTAATGTTTGCTCTTTTATACCTTCATTTATATCAATAACCAACATTGCATAATCACTTTGCACACCATTTATCATTGTTTTTAATAAAGATTCGTGTCCTGGAACATCTACAAAAGAAATATCATCTAAATTTGAAAAACTAAGATTGATAGTAATTCCACGCCTAAGTTCTTCTGGTGTATTATCTCCATTAAATCCATTTAAAGCTTTAATTACTGATGTTTTGCCATGGTCAATATGTCCTGCCGTTTGTATTATTAACATTTATAAAGTCCTTCTTTTCTCCATAATGAAAAATTTTTTTCATATCCTATACTAAAATCACTATAAAATTCAGGGCAATTAGGTGCCATAATTTGTTTTTTATGTGGTTCATCATGTGGATAAATATAAAATTTATCCTTATCAGGATGATTGTTATTTAAATAATTTGGAATTTCTAATGCCTCATTATTTTTCACAAAATCTAAAGCATTATTTATAGCTAAATAAGATGAATTAGATTTTTTAGAATTACTTAGCATTACAACACATTGAGATAATGGAATCCTAGCCTCAGGTAAACCTATTTCTTTACAAATTTGCAAAGTTGCATTAGCAACTACCAAGGCATTTGGATTAGCATTTCCAACATCCTCACTTGCAAATATACAAAGTCTTCTAGCAATATATAATATATCAACACCTGAATTTATCATCCTAGCAAGATATAAAATTGCAGCATTTGTATCACTTGCTCTTAAGCTCTTAATGAAAGCTGAAGTTAATAAATATTCATCATCTTTATTGCTAATATATGATTTTCTTAAAGATTTTAAATTTTCTAGTGTAATTTTTCCAAAAACACTGGCGTATTTATATAAATTTAACATAGCCCTTGCATCATTTGCACTTGATTTTATAAGATACTCTCTAGCGTCTTTTTCTATATTAGGATTTAAGTTATCTAAAATCTGACCTAATTCATCGTTATTTAAAGACTTAAATTCAAAAAATAAAAGTCTAGAACATAAAGCTTTATTAAGCGAATAAATAGGATTATGAGTACTTGCAGCTATAAAATAAAAATTATCTTCTTCTAAAGGTTTTAACAATACATCTTGCACACCTTTATTAAGACGATGAATCTCATCTATAAATACCAAAGGCTTAAAAATACCATCTTTTTTAATAATCTTACGCATCTCTTCTACACTAAAAGATGCACCATCAAATTCATAAAAAATAGTATTTAATTCTTTTGCTAAAATTCTTGCAAAAGTAGTTTTCCCTACTCCACTAGGTCCATAAAAAATGCTTGGTGGAATTATTTTTTTTTCTAAAAATACTTTGAATTTATCTCTTACTTCGTTTTGCCCTACCATTACAATCCTTTAAAAGGGCATTGTAATGAATTTATTTTAATAACTTAGCAAAATTTAAGAATAAATTTATATATTTTCCAAATCCATATTCTTTTAAAATAAATATAGAAATTTCTTTTAATATATCTTTATTTTCATTTTTATTTTCAGTAGAATTATCATTTTTAACAAAAAAATTCTTAATCCTATTAAGACTACTACTTGCTGATTTTAGAATTTTAAAACTTTTTTTTACATTATCGCTTTTTTTATCTTTTTTTAAAAATGATAAAAATACTTTTGTAATTTTTTTTATAAATGAAAACATTTGATATCCTTCATTGATAATAATTTTTATATTCTATCACAAAAAAATTATAATATGATATTTTTTTTCATTATCTTTATAATATTTTATATTTTATCAAATAAGTAGGTATTAAAAGTATTTTTATAAATTTTATTTTTTATTTTAAAAACTAGATATAATCAAAAAAAATATTTCAAAGGTAAAAAATGCTTGATTTAATTCATGAATATGAAAAACTAATAGGTAATACTCCACTAGTTGCGATTGATTATACTTACAAAGGTGTAAAATCCAAATCTTATTTTAAATTAGAATATTTTAATCCAAGTGGCTCGATAAAAGATAGAATGGCATTGCAAATTATTAAAGATGCAATTAAAAACAAAGAATTTAACAAAAATATGAGTATAGCAGAAGCAACTAGTGGCAATACAGGTATAGCATTTGCTGCTTTAGGCGCTTTTTTAGGTGTTGAAGTAGAAATTTTTATGCCTTGTTGGATGAGTGAAGAGCGTAAAAAATTAATAAAAAGCTATGGAGCAAAATTAAGAGAAGTAAGTGCTTTAGAAGGTGGATTTGAAGGAGCTGTAAAATTAGCCAATGAAAGTGCTAAAAGAAAAAGAGAAAATTTTTTAAATAAAATTTTATTAGAAAATGAAAAAGAAAAAGAAGTATTTTTGCCTCATCAATTTGATAATTTAAACAATATAAAAGCTCATGAAAATACAGCAAATGAAATCATAAATACACTTAAAAAACACAATCTAAAACCAGAATGTTTTGTAGCCGGTGTAGGAACTGGTGGTACCATAATGGGGGTTGGTAAAATATTAAAACCATTAGGAGCAAAAATTTGTCCACTTGAACCTGAAGGATGTGCTAGTATGAGTATACCAGGTCAAAATTCAGAACATAAAATTCAAGGTATAGGAGATGGATTTGTGCCAAGCATAGTAAATTTAAATGAACTTGATGATATAATCATAGTAAATGATATAGATAGTATCATAATGGCTCAAAAATTAGCAAAAATAGGACTTGGAGTTGGAATTTCAAGTGGAGCTAATTTTTTAGGTTGCGTTAAAGCAAAAGAAATTCATAAAGATATGGTTTGCATATCGGTTTTTGCCGATGATAACAAAAAATACTTAAGCACTGATTTAACTAAAAAATTAGAAAGCGAAGAAAGATTTTTAAGCAATCATATAAATTTAATTGGATATACAATTTTATAAAGGGTAAATAATGAAAAATTTTTTTTTAATTACAACATTAATAGGTTTTGCATTTGCAAATTGTGAATATAAAATTCAAAAATTACAAGAAGAATTAGAATACGCTAAAAAATATAACAATCATAATCGTATAAAAGGACTAGAAAACGCTATAAATAATATTCAATATAAATGTAGTAATGTTAATAAGTCACAGAATTTAGATTATATAGAATTAAAAAATCAAAAAAAAGAAAAAATAAAAGAATTAGAAAAACAACTTGATGAACTAAAAAACAATAAAAAAAATATGAATAAAATGGAATATAAAAATAAGAAAAAAGAACTAAAAAATCAAATAAAACAAATCAAATCAGAATACAAAAATTAAGCTATCAATAGCTTAATTATCTACAAAATTAACAAACAATGATTAGAAAATTTTAATAAAATGGCGCGGCGGACGGGGCTCGAACCCGCGACCTCCGGCGTGACAGGCCGATATTCTAACCAGCTGAACTACCGCCGCAACCAATAAAAAGAATGGTGGTCGCTATAAGACTCGAACTTATGACATCCACCTTGTAAGGGTGGCGCTCTACCAACTGAGCTAAGCGACCGATGGCGACCCTTGAAAGATTTGAACTCTCGTTTCCAAACGGAGAGAATGGCGTCCTGAGCCACTAGACGAAAGGGTCAAACCTGGATCAAAAAGAATGGTGTCCTGTGTTGGATTCGAACCAACGGCCCCCTCATTAAAAGTGAGATGCTCTACCTGCTGAGCTAACAAGACACTAAAAATTAAAAATAAGTTTGAATTATACAATTTAAAACTTAAATTAAAATTAATTTTTTAAAAATATTTTTAAAATAAAAAACATAAATTTCATATAAATCACATTTAAAAAATAAATTGTCTTATAAATAACATATTTAATACTCAAACATATTTTAACTAGATTATTATAAAGATTAATAACTAGATTAAAAATTTAGAATACAATAAATATATTTTAAATTTAAAAAAAATAATATCAATTTATCTTTTCATAAAAATACTTATGTAAAAATTCTAATTTTATTGACAATATCTTACTAATTTGATTTTATTTATTAAGTAATTTTTTAGATATCAATTATATTCTTTAAAAAATATAATCGTGATAAAATCACGATTATTGCATTCTATAAACATAGTTTCCATCATTTATATCAAGGCTAATTTCTAATACGCTACTACAATTATGTTTAAAAAATAAGCTTTCGCCAAATTTTAATTTTACTTCATTTTTTAATGGATTTTTTAGCTTGCAATTATTTCTATTAACCACCACATTTCCTATACTAACCTCATCATCGTTACTTGTAATTTTAATAATTTGAACTTCTTTAAAATCTGGCATAAAATCATTCAATTCTACGATATATTCGCCTCTAGTTTCCACAATATCGCTATATGTTTCAATAAATACCAAATCATCAGCAGCAAATAAAGGTAAAATAAAAAATAATAAAAATAATCTTTTCATTAATAATCCCTTAATGTAAGTTCTTTTTTAGTAAGTGGGTCAAGTTCTATTTCTAAATCCGTTCCTTCACCCTCTCTTAACCTATCCTTTAATTCATTTACATAAAATGTACCTGTTAAAGTTTCTTTAATAAGTTCTCTGTATTGTAAGTTTGGGTCGCTACTTTTAATACATCCCTCTTCATCATTATTAAATTTCCAAGCATATTTACCTTTAGTTTCGTGCGGAACTGATAAGTAAAAAAATCTATTATCATCAATGTCTTTATAATTGTTTCTAAAAACCAAACTACCCTCTCCTTCATTTTCGTGTAGATAATCGCCTATTTCAACACCACCATATAATACAACACCCTGTGTTAGGCCATTTTCATTAAATTTACACCCTTCTTCTGTTAGCAAACAATTTCTTGCCCCACTTAACCAAAAATCTTTATATTCAATATTATACTTGTCAATTTTTTCATTATAATCTCCAACAGTTCTAAGCTCATTTGACTCATCATAGTCGTAATAATAATAACAATATGTGACATTTAACTTTACTACCTTACCTTGATTTTTCTCAATAGCCTTTCTTAGATTATCAACATCAGCTTGAGATTTAATGAAAATATTAATCTCTTCCATAGTTTTTTTCTCAAGGTTAAAAACACTAGGAAAAAACACAGCAATAATACCTAAAGCGGTGGTAATAAATCCACCTATTGAACCTAAAATAACTTTCTTTTCAAATTTCATAAAAGTTCCTTTCATAATAAATTTATCACAATAATACCCCCCCCATAGTTAATATTTGATAAATACTTATTATTTATAATTTTTATTATTATTTTTAATAAAATTACAGAAAAAATTTTATTACCTTTATTAATGGAATTTTTATAAACTAATGCGGTTGTTTAAATTATTTTAAAGGTTATATATGAATTTCATACAAAAAACAACACTGAGTTATTCTCAAAACTATCTAAAAAAACAACTAAAACAAAAATTTAAATTCAAACAAAATGAACAAATAAATAAACAATCTACACACAATAATGAATTAATGCTATACATTCATATACCATTTTGTCATACATTTTGTCCTTATTGTAGCTTTCATAAATTTGCTTACGATGAGCAAAAATGCAAAGAATATTTTGAAATTTTAAGAATAGAATTAAAACAACTAAAAGATTATGGATACAACTTTAACACTCTTTATGTAGGTGGTGGTACAACATTAATAAATGAAAAAGAATTAATCAAAACCTTAATTTTAGTTAAAGAGCTATTTAATATCAAAGAAATTTCATGTGAGACTGACCCTAATCATATAAAACCTGAAATTTTAAAAGATTTTGTAGGTTTAATTGATAGACTTAGTTGTGGCATACAAAGTTTTGACGATGAAATTTTACAAAAAACAAGTAGATTGGAAAAATTTGGTAATCACAAAGAACTTATAAAAAAACTTGAAAATGCTATAGGAATACTACCTACTTTTAGCATAGATTTAATTTTCAACTTTCCATTTCAAAGTGAAAAAATGTTATTAAATGATATTAATATCGCAAAAAACATAGCACCAGAGCAAATCACAATGTATCCACTTATGAAATCAAACATTACAAAAGATGCTATAAGTGCAAAATTTGGTATAGACAATAATAATAACGAATTAAAATATTATCAAATAATTTGTGATATGTTTAAAGATTATAAGCAAAATAATTCTTGGAGCTTTTCAAAAAATAAAACTAAATTTAATGATGAATATGTAAGCACTCACCACGAGTATATCGGTGCTGGAAGTGGTGCATTTTCATTTACTAATAACAAACTTTTAATAAATGCATTTAAGCTAGATGAATATAAAAATTTAATATTAAATAAAAAAAATGCAAATATAGCACATATAAATTTCAATGATAATGATGTAATTGATTATGTGTTTTTAACTGAATTATTCAGTGGTAAAATAAATGTAAAAAAAATAAATGATACCTATAAATGTGATTTAATTAACTACCTTGGTTATAAATTTAAAGGATTAAAATATTCAAATGCTATTGTTTTTGAAGATAATATAATCTATAATACAGAGTTTGGAAAATATTTAGCACTTGTTTTGATGAAAGAATTTTATATTAATATGGACTTGGTAAGAGCGTATTTTAGAAAAGATTTATAAGGATTTTTATGAAAAAAATATTTTTTTTATTAATTTGTATAAATTTATTTGCTAGAGAAAATCCATTTTTACCTAAGGATAATATAGAAATTACGAATGAAAATAAAAATTTATTCAAAGATATAATATTTAAAGCCCCAGAAAATATTAAAAATATAGATAGTGTAACAATATTATACACCGATAATAATGGTAAAAAAATAAAGCAAAAAATAAATATAAATAAAAATATAATTACAAAAAATACATATATATCTATAAATTTACCTGAGAATTTTGACGAAATGAATTTAATTGATGATTCAATGCAAAATAAAAAAGAACAAATATATAATATAGGTAATGAATTTAGTTTTGTTATAAATGATAGTAATATTATAATTAACACTAAAAATAAACTACTGCAACATAATTTAGTAAAAAATCCATATAGAATAATTATGGATTTTAATAAAAATATAAAGCTAAAAAGTATAAAATATAATATTGATAAGGATAATATAAAAGAAATTTATACTGGAGTGCATAAAGATTTTTATCGCATTGTAATAAAATTAAAAAATATCGATGATTATAAATTTGAAAAAATAAAAAATGGCTATACATTAATTATAAAGGAGAATGAATGAAAAAAATTATACTTCTAGGTGCTGGATATGCTAATCTTACAATATTAAAAAATTTAGATAAAAAGACATTAAAAAGTGCTGAATTTTTATTAATTAATGATAATACCTTTCACTATAAAACAACTGAATTACACAAAATTGCGGCTAAAGAGAATGATAAAGATATAATAATAAATTTAAAAGAAATAGTTCCAAACGAAGTAACTATAATAAAAGATAAGGCTATAAAAATAGAAGCTAATAAATTATATTGCGAAAATACTAATTATGATTTTGATGAAATTTATGTAGGTATTGGTGCTTCAAAAAATACTTTTGGCATACAAGGTTTAGATGATTGTTATGAGATTGGAAATTATGAAGATACATTAAAAACACAAAAAGCTATCTTTGAAAATTTAAAAAAAGAAGGTGAAGAAAATAAACACATTGTAATATGTGGTGCTGGATTTAGTGGTGTTGAACTATGTGGTTCGTTAGCTAGAATGTGTAATGAATTAGATTTAGAAGCTAAAATTACTATAGTAGAAGCTATGGATGAAATCCTACCTATGTATAGCAAAAATTTAGCTAAAAAAGCTAGGGATTATTTAGAAAATTTAGGCGTAAATGTCCTAAGTTCACACAAAATTATCAAAAAAATAGGCAATAGATTATATCTAAATGATGAAAATACTTTTATAAATTCAAATAATATTATTTTTACAGCTGGTGTTAAAGGTAATAATGTAATGGCTAATAGTATTTTTGAACAAAAAAACAATAGAGTTAAAGTAAATGAATTTTTACAAGCTCCAAATTATAATAATTGTTACATATTAGGAGATTGTTCTTTAATTATGAATAACGATAGACCATTTGCACCAACAGCACAAATAGCTTGTAAGCAAGGTGCTTATGTGGCTAGAAGTATTAAAGCTAGACTAAGTGGTAAAACATTTAATGAAAAATTTACATACACAGATAAAGGTAGTGTATGTTCTATTAGTGAAAAATATTCAGTTGCCTTTGTGTTAGGTAATGAATTAAGTGGTAACATAGCTAATTTATTAAAGAAATTCACCGAGATAAAATGGCAATATAAATTATTCGGAATAAAAGGATTATTTTAAACTTCTATATTTAGAAGTTTAATCCTTAAGCTTTTAATAATGCTCTAGAAACACCCCCCCCCTATCTCGTGTAGCATTGAACGAACACAATTTCTACCACTATCTTTTGCCTTATATAAATAAGTATCAGCAGCTCTTAAGACACTTTCAAAGTCTTGATTATCAGCATTTCTACACGCTACTCCTATACTTGCACTACCACGCCATATTACTTTCTTATACTCATTAAAAACTTCAATATTATTTATTACAGTATGTAAATTATTTGCTATCTTAATAGCCTCATCCAAAGAATATTTTTGCAATATTACTAAAAATTCATCTCCACCTAAACGACAAAAACAAATCATATCTTTATTACTATATTTATTGCACAAATCATCAGTTTCAAAAAAATACTTAACAGCACTAGAAAACTGCCTTAATACCAAATCTCCTGAATGATGACCGTATGTATCATTAACTTCTTTAAATTTATCTAAATCAATTTGTATGATAGAACAAGTTGGGTCTTGATATATACTCCATATATTATTCAAAACATTCATAGCATAACGACGATTATATAAACCTGTTAATTCATCTGTGATTGATTTTTTCTTATTTTCTTGAATTTGCTCTTGAAGTTGTTTTTCTTTTTTTTCAAGTCTAGCTGTAATATCTGCTTCAACTTCTACTAATTTTTCATTTCTTACTTCATATATTTTTAATAAATTAGACAATGCTGATGTTAAAATCTTTACATTAGCACTTACTTCACTTTCAAGCATTTCATAAGCTTCTTTAGGACTATACCCTTCTTCTATATGCTCTATTTGTTTACTTATTTTGTAATCTTCGCTTAAAATATGAAAAACCAACCAGTTATTTACAAAGCATAATACACTATAAGCTAATTCTTTTTGATAAAACATACCATCTTCACTATCTTTCATAACTATAGCATCATGCATTTTACTAAGCTCATATAAACATTGTGCGTGTATATAATTATGAGTACTTATATATGCTGAACTAATAGATTTATTTTTCATATATTCTTCTTCATTTTTAAAATGCCACACAATATGACTCATTAATTTTTGAAAAGCAATAGAAAATTCCTTATAACCAATTTCTCCAGCATAGGTAGCATTATCAATTAGTTCAAAAAACATTCTATGTTCTTCATCTATTTCTTCTATACCTATACATAAAAAATCATCCCATTTTTTAAAATAATCACTTTTTATTCTTTTTCTATTTTCCATATATTACTCTATTTCTACCATTAGATTTTGCTGTATATAAATACTCATTAGCCTTTTTCAAAGCACTAAATTTATCATCAAAAACTTGAGAAAGCCCAGCACTTATAGTTAATTTGATTTTATTTTTACCAAAACTAAAATCATAATTACTAATAACTTTTCTTATATTATCTAATTCTAATATACAATCTTTAAATTCAATATTATTAAAAATAATTATAAATTCATCTCCACCAAATCTATAAATTTGCTTATAATTATCCTTTAGTACTGATGCTAATTTTTTTAAAACAAAATCACCAGCATCAATTCCATATTTTTCATTAATATTCTTAAAACAATCAACCCCTATCAAACAAATAATATCATTTTTTGTAATAATAGCTTTATCAAAAGCTCTACGATTTAATAACTTTGTTAAACTATCATAAAAAATAAGTTTATACCCATCAATACAAAAGAATATTAATAAAAATAAAGATGCAAATTCAAAATAAGTAGTATATGATTTTTCAAATAAAGTATAAAAAACAAATTCAAACATAGATAAAAAATAAATTATAAAAATAATATTTTCAAATTTAATAAATAATCTTATAAAACATAAATATAGAAAAAATATAATAAATAAAACTAAAAATAAATCACTTATAAATAAACTTTGCTCTAAAAAATTATTACTTACTGCAAGTATAAAATTTGTATTATGTATCAAAATAGTAGCTAATATTATGTATAAAATAAATATAGTTAAGATAGAAATCAATGATTTTATAGTATCATATTGCTTTTTTAAGGATAATAACAAACAAAATATAAATGGAATAAATATACTTATAAAAATATTGGTTTCATATATATTGTAAAACAAATAAAAAATTTTTGAAATCAACAATAATAAAGTTATAAACAATATATTAAACTTTTTAAAATATATAGAAATAATAATTACTAAAATTTCAAATACAAGTGTTACACTTGGTAAAGAAAGTATAAGATTATTTAATATTGAGTTATTATTCATAAAATTATTAACCTTTAAAATTATTAAACTAAGATTATATAAAAAAAGGATAAAAAATGGTAGAAATCAAATCACTTACTATGAGATACCCTACGGGATTATTATTTGAAAATGTAAATTTAAGCTTAAAAAGAGGCGAAAAATATGGACTTATCGGTGCAAACGGGGCTGGAAAATCAACATTTTTAAAAATTATAGCAGGAGAACTTGAAGCAACTAGCGGAGAAGTTAGTTTTGAAAATGGCGTAAGATACGGCGTGTTAGAGCAAAATCAATTTGCGTATGAAGAATTTAGTTTAAAAGATGCAGTTTTATATGGAAACAAAAGACTTTATAATGCAGTAAAAGAAAAAGAAAATATATATGCAACTTGCACGGATTATACCGATGAAATAAATAATCGCTTAAGCGAACTTGAAATGATTTGTGCAGAAGAAGACCCAAATTATGAATACGATACTAGATGTGAAAAAATATTAAGCTCTTTAAATCTTCATAATTATGATGAACTTATGAAAAATGTTCAAACAAGTGATAAATTTAAAGTTCTAATCGCACAGGTATTATTTGCTAAACCTGATGTGTTATTTTTAGATGAGCCTACGAATAACCTTGATTTAGACGCTATTAATTGGCTAGAAAATGAACTAAAACGCCACGATGGAACAATGGTTGTAATTTCTCACGATAGATTTTTCTTAAATAGTATTTGCACAAGAATGCTTGATGTAGATTTCAAACAAATTCGTGAATTTGCAGGAAATTACGATGATTGGTATATGCAAAGCACACTTATTAAAAGACAAAAAGAAGCAAGTCTTGCTAAGAATTTAAAAGAAAAAGAAGCTTTAGAAAAATTTATAGCTCGTTTTAGCGCAAATGCTTCTAAAGCAAGACAAGCAACAAGTCGTGCAAAAAACTTAGCAAAACTTGATGTAAGCGAAATAGAGATTTCAAGTAGGCGTGACCCATCAATTTTATTTAGATGTAATAGAGAAATTGGTAATGAAGTTTTAGAACTAAACAATATAAGTAAAGCTTATGATAAGCAACTATTTAAAAACTTAAATCTTAAAGTAAATAAAGGCGATAAAATAGCAATAATTGGAGCAAGTGGAGCCGGAAAAAGCACTTTAGCAAAAATAATCATAGGTGAGCTTCAACCTGATAATGGGTGTGTAAAAATGGGTGCTACAATTGAACCTAGTTACTTTCCGCAAGACACATCAAGTAAAATTTGTGAAAATTTGAAACTATATGACTATTTAATTAGCGAAAAACATAAAGATATTGATGAAATTCGTAAATGCTTGGGTAGAATGTTGTTTAGTGGAGTCGATCAGGAAAAAATGGCAAAGGATTTAAGTGGTGGTGAAAAACACAGGCTCATGTTAAGTAAGATAATGCTTGAAAAAGGTAACTTTATTTTACTTGACGAGCCAAATAACCACCTTGACCTTGAAGCTATTATTTCTCTTGGCGAAGCATTGTATGAGTATGGTGGTGTTGCTATTTGTATTAGCCACGATAGAGAATTGATTAATTCTTTTGCTAATCGTATATGGCAACTAGAAAATGGAAATTTAATTGATTTTCATGGAACTTATGAAGAGTTTTTAGAGAAAAATGAGGTAAAAGTATGACTTATAGAGTAGAGTATTCAGCAGGTTTTGGATTTTACAATCACAATCACGCAGGTTTTGGACCTACAATTTATGTAGAAGAAAGAGTAAATTATGAAACAAAAAAAGATTATTTTGATTATGTAGAATTCTTTTTAAAATATTCCAAAAGCGATGATACATATTTTAAAATTAAGCTTTTAGAAGATAGACCATTAAACGAAAAAGAAGAGTTATCAAAGAAAAAATACCAACTCCTAAGAGATGCGATGTGTGAATGGGCTAAACAAAACGCTAGCGATGACCATGACTTAGAATTAGAAAAAAATTATCATCAAGGTGATTAATATAATTATAGTGAAATTTATATTTCACTATAAAAACATTTAAATTAAAAAATTATTACTTCAAAACATAACAAATAATAAGCAATTTAATTACAGCCTTTTAAGTTGATGCTAACATATGATTAAAAAAACATAAAACTAAATAAAAAATTTAACTTCAATTTACCCATCGTATGTAACTAAATTAAAAATTCACTATGACATATATTATAAATTTAATTATTTTGAAGCTGTATAAAAACAATATTATAAAAAAATATTTAAATAAGAAAATTATTGTTTACAAAAGTATCAATTATAATACTTATAAAATTTGTTTAATTATAATTACAAAAATATTCTAACTAATCAAACACCATCTATCAAAAAAATAATCAAATTAAATTATATAAATTAAAAGATAGTATATCAGTGTAAAAAATTACACTGATATAAAAATTATTTTTTGAATTCTATAGTAAAACTACCACCGTGAAAATCTTCACTATTTTTAATATTAACAACTTCTTTAACATATTCTTTTTTTGCAATATCTTTATTTAGTTTTACTTCAATATCACTACCAGATACAACATCTGAATTATAATCCGTATTAATGTCCAAACCAGTAGATATATTAGCAAAGTTAGTATATTCAGCACTTGTTAATTTACGTTTTTGTGAATTTTCATCTAAATAATAAACTTCTAAGTCTTTATTTTCAAGAATTTTTGTTGTATCACCTTTCTTAGCAACAGTATCCTTATAAGTAGCTCCTGTAAAAATAAATGAATAATCATCTTTTAAACTACTTTTAGCAATTTCTTTACCTGATTCCTCTAATGTAGCAGTAGAACCTTTTAATAATTTAAACTCGCCAACCATAGGTTTATTTAATAAACTAATTGAATCTATAGTTTCATTAGCTTTAGTTTTATAATATTTAGAATAAGCTAAATCAACAATCGCCACAATTTCTCCATCTTTAGCTTCATAACTTTTCATAACATCAGCTATATTATTAGATTTTACATCGTTATTAAATTCTTTTAATTTAGTATCAAATTTCTTATTTAGTTCATCTTCTGATACAGTGCTAGTAATTTTTATCTTATCTTGAGCGACACTATCAATTTTTATCAATGTTTTTAATCCATCAAAACCATTAACTCTAGAGCCTACATTTATTAAATATCTTTCAAGTGCTTGCTTATCTTTGTTATCAAAATTCAAATCATATTTAAAAGTATAAGGATTATTAAATTTTTTATATACATATTTTAAATCAGAATTACCATTATTATTTAATACAAAAGGAATTGCTAATTTATGACCATCACTAGCATTTGTTGTAAAAAATACCTTAACAGGAGTTTCTGATTTTAAAACAGGATCACTTAATTTATAATCAGCAGTACTTTTAAAATTGATTGCCAAATCACCATTACTAGGCGTTACACAATAAATTTTACCATCTTTTCCTATTTTATTAGCTGTAGCTAAAATATCACTAGACTTGCCATTTAAATCACTTTTATTACATAAATCATCTTTAGAATCATTTAATGTAAATTTACCTTCTGTAAGCCTTAACTTAGTATCAGTTGAAAACGGAAATTGCATACCAACTACAACCTCATAAGCATCACCATTTTTTACAAAATCTACAATGTTATTATCATCAATAGTTTTATTAGCATCATTATTCAAATCAAAGTTGTATCCAGTAGCAAATGAATCATCGTCTTTAGTATTACTATCTTTTACATTTAATGTAGCTTTAATTAAACCGAACTCATTAGGAGTATTAATAATTTTATTACCTTTATTATCTCTTAACACAGCAGTAAATTCACCATTTTGTTTTAACACACCAGCATCATAATTTTTATCTGTTCTATAATCAATATAAGCAGGTCTTATACTAAATGTATTAGTACATTTATCTTCCATATTAGGGATAAAATTAGCGGTTTGTTTAGCTGTTTCTATATCTTTTTTAGAATAAATTTTATAGCATACTTCGTATTTTCCAACTGGAGCATCTCTTAATTCAATTACACCATTTCTATATGGATAAGCATTCTTTTCTTGCAATGGACTGTTTTCTAAAATATTTACACTAGTATCTTTATTTATTTTATAACTAAATGGAATATCACTGTTTGTATTACCATCTTTATTTATTGTAAATGAAATAATAATATCATCATTATCTATTTTATTAGTATTAGTATATTTTAAATTTTTTATACCGATAAATACAGGAGTTCCTACTATCCTAGTATAAGCTTTACCATCTTCAAGAACTACATCTGGATTATTAATATCAGGGGTTTCATTGCTATTTGGATTGTTTTTATTATAAACTGTTCCAAATTCAGTTCCATCACCCTTTTTAAATCCTGTTAAATCAATAACAACTTCAAATATACTACCATTTGCGTTTACAATGGTATCCCCATTTACACTATAAAAAGGTCTATCGTCATCAGCATATACAGCTTCTTCTAATTGTACAGTCGCTAAAACAGGTTTATTATCATAATCTATAGTATTTAAAAACGCATTATCAACCCTCAAAGCCATATAATCAGCTATTTTATTTGAATCATTTGTAAAATATCTAGTATATTTTTTATCAGTCTTACTATAACCGTCATTAGATTTTTTTAATTCTACTATTGTTATTTCACCCTTCGTAAATTTAAATTTACTCTCTTTTAATCTATCAACATCTATTAGTGTAGCGCTATTTTTATGATTTTGATAAGTAAATTGTAACTGAACATTATTGTTTTCACCAAAATCTAGACTAGTTACAAGATCGTAACCAGAAACACCGTTTACTTTTGTAACATTTCTAGTATCTCCGAAAATAGCAGTCTTTACAACTCCTGTTGCATCTGGATAAAAATACAACTCATAATCAGCATTAACAGCACCATTTTTAGTATTAGTATCACTTATATCTTTTCCACGAAAACTTGTAGGTCTAGTATTTAAAGTAAAGGCGTGTTCTACCCCAACCTTATTACTTGTATAAATGCCACCTTTAGTAGCTCTATGAATAGAATAAGTAGCAACAGCATTATTTAATGAATTTTGTAAAAATCTCTTAGTGTTATTTCCATAGAAAAAATCAAACGCTGTTAAAGCTTCAAAAGGTGTAAAACCATTTTCACTATCTCTTCTATCATAATATTGCATATTAGCAAAATAGCATTTTCCTATAGTATTACTCCAGCCAAATTTTCTTGTATTAAATATTGACATACCAGAAGTTTCTTGATTTAAAAATTCCCATCTATTACCATGATTAAACTCAGCTGGAGAATAAGTTAATAAATTTTTAACAGTTATACCTTCTACTGCCATCTTACAACTATTACTTCCATTTATTAATTTATCTAAAGTAGCACCTTTATTATTGTATTTATTATTTCTATCACTATTATATTGATTAAACAATGCACCAGAAGGCATAATTCTATACATCAATTCCTTATTCTTATCATTAGTTACAGCATAAAATTCTACCCCTGAACCTCTAGGTCTTTGATTATCCTGCATAATATCATTGGTATTTGTTTCATGTATAGTGCAACCATAATCATTAGCTAAAGAATAATAAAATCTAACATATCTTTCTATTTGATTTAAACTAGAATAATTTTTAAAATAATTACAACCAAATTTACTATTTTTATTAATTTTTGACCAGTCACGTTCATAATACCCATAATAATTGCAAGCGTCAGTATATGGTCTATCTTTAGCTGAACCATCACTATTACGAGACCAATTCACGCTATATAAACCATTGTAAGCTCCCTCATCTTTACGACTATAATCCATAGTCATAAAACCACTTTGAATACCAACATAATCCTTAACAAAATTATAAACATCCAAAGAACGATTTTCAAAATTTCTAGCTAAATAAAAACTAAATGGTTTATCACCATTACTAACAACTCTTAATCTACCTGTAGTATCTACAGAGATATTTTTATAAGATTCTTGATAATATCCTTGTTCATATTTATAAACACTAGTTTTATGATTATTTTTTATTACACTAGCATCATCTTGTGTTATACGCAAAATATTACTAGCTGTAGTAGAATTTATATCGCTTACAAAATCGTTAACGTTAGGTGTAGCATCGCTACCTAATTTTGTATTAGAACTTTCCATACACCATATATTATCTCTTAATGTATAATTATCTATTTTTTCATTGTTTTTATATAATATACCTCTATCAGTTTTAGCTTTATATACTTGAGTAATTTGAGCACAATCATCAACAGCCATACGCTCACTACCACCATTAGCATGCATACAACCAAGTATAACATCTACTCTACTCCTATCGCCAGGTCCAGACTTATAAGTTGCTTGATCTAAGCTACCAAAATATAGTCCATAAGCTGTCTCCTTTGTATCATTAGGAACAGCATACAATACGCTAATCGTACATATAGACATTGCTATGACTTTTTTCATACTTTCTCCTATCAAATAAATTTATTAATTGTATATTAATTAAATAAATTATCACTAAAATAAGATAAATTTTAATACCAAATTAAAACTAAATTAAAGGAGAAGTTATGAAGAGTTATCAAATGTATATTGATGGTGAGTTTGTTGCCGAAAAAAGAGAAATGGCACCTGTTTATAATCCTGCTACAAAAGAGCAAGTTAGTGAGTATCCACTAGGCACAAGAGATGATGCTAAAAGAGCGCTTGAAGCTGCAAAAAGAGCGGGTAAAAACTGGGAAGCACTTCCAGCTATTGAACGCGCAAATTACCTTAAAAAAATCGCACAATTAATTCGTAGAGATAGAGTAAAACTAGCTGATATTTTACAAGAAGAGCAAGGCAAGGTTAGAGGTTTAGCTGAAGTTGAGATTGATTTTACGGCTGATTATTTAGATTATATGGCAGGATTTGCAAGAACTTATGAAGGCGAAATCATTCAAAGCGATAGAGCAAATGAAAATATCTTTTTATTTAGAACTGCAATTGGTGTTACTACAGGAATTTTACCTTGGAACTTCCCGTTTTTCTTAATAGTTAGAAAACTTGCACCTGCGTTTGTAACAGGAAATACAATAGTAATTAAGCCAAGTAGCGAAACTCCAAACAACGCATTTGAATTTGCAAAATTAGCTCATGAAGCTGGAGTTCCTAAAGGAGTTTTCTCACTTGTTAGCGGAAAAGGAAGTGAGGTTGGAGATGAGCTAAGCTCAAACCCACTTATTGGAATGGTAAGCGTAACAGGTAGCGTAGAAGCTGGAGTTAGAGTTATGCAAGCAGCTGCAAAAAATGTTATAAAAGTAAATCTTGAGCTTGGTGGAAAAGCACCTGCAATCGTATGCAAAGATGCAAATATGGATTTAGTAATTCCTGCAATTAAAGCAAGTAGAATTTGTAATAACGGACAAGTTTGCAATTGTGCAGAACGCGTATATGTGCATAAATCAAGATATGATGAGTTTATTAACAAAATGGCTGATGAATTTAGCAAAATTACATTCGGAAATACTGCAAAAGGTAATTTTGATATGGGACCACTTGTAAATGAAGCGGGTGTTAAAAATGCTGATGCAATGCTAAAACGCGCACTTGAGCAAGGTGCAAAATTAGAAGTTGGTGGTAAGATTACTGATACTAGTGGATATTTCTACCCAGCTACACTACTTAGCAATGCAGACCATAAAAGCGATATTATGCAAAAAGAAATCTTTGCGCCGATTTTACCAGTTACTAGCTTTGATACTTTAGATGAAGCAATTGATATGGCAAATGATTGTGAATATGGGCTTACAAGTAGTATTTATACAGAAAATCTAAACACAGCTATGAGAGCTTGCCGTGAGATTAAGTTTGGCGAAACTTATATAAATCGTGAGAATTTTGAAGCTATGCAAGGCTTTCACGCAGGATTTAGAAAAAGTGGCATAGGTGGTGCTGATGGTAAGCATGGACTTTATGAATATCTTGCAACTCATGTTGTTTATCTTGATTACAATACTAAATTCAACGGATAAAAAATTTGCTACGATTAAATTCGTAGCAAAATATCAAATTTTTTTAGAAAAAACTAAATATAATTTATCAATTTCATCATCTTCAAAAATAGCTGAACTTTTTGTTTTTATATAAATTTCCATTTTAAATTTATTAATTTTTATAGTATTTTTACAACTAGAACAATACATTAAAAAACCTTCACCTATCATAAAAAAATCTTTTAATTTTATACTACACTCATAACAAAATTCACTAAAATTTAAACGACCCTCATATTCTAAAAGACTTGCATAAGCGTCTAAAAACACTCTCTTATAATCTTGTATAGAAAGTCTTGTTATTATTTGATTACACAAATCATAATAAAAACTTCCACACTCTTGATTATCTTTTAAATGCTCATACAAAAGCACACAAAAACTCTGCCAAGCCTTAATAATCTCATAATCATTCCAAGGCAAGGCTAGTTGCATTGTTGAATGTAATTTTGGCAAAAATAAAGGCTGAATACTTAGCTCATAATCAATAATATTTCCGACTATTAAATGTGAGTGTCTAACTCCGTAAAATCTATAGCATTTTACTAATTCTTCGCTACTTAGGATAAAGACTATTAAATCTTTATCCCTAACGCTAAAGGTATTTAAAATTATTCCTTGCAATAATTAGCACCTTCGTTTGCAAAAAAAGTATCGTAATGAATGTTAAAAAAGGCATTTTCAAGACTTTTAAATAATTTTGGGTTTTGTGCTTCAAGACTTGCTAAAAGCTCTTTTGTTTCTGCTCTTGCGTGTGGCATTTTTACATCAAATCTCATAGCAGGACAAGCTTCATCTCCTATTGTTTTAAGACCATTTTTAATAGCATTTTCTCTTAGCATTCTTTCACGAACAAATATCAAAGGACGAATTACGGTAATTCCTTGTGCTGAAGTGAATTTCACAGCAAGTGTTCTTAAAGCTCCATTATAAGTAAAATTCATAAAAAAGCTCTCAATAGCATCATCTAAATGGTGTCCTAAAGCTAATTTATTAAAGCCATTTTCCTTAGCATAAGTGTATAAATATCCCCTTCTCATACGAGAGAAAAACGAGCAAAAGCTTGAATTTTGACGGATTTTTTCACTAGAAATCTCATAAATATTACTTTCAATTATTGTATGCTTTATGCCTAAAATCTTGCAATAATTACTTAGATATTTATAATCTTCGCCCATTCCATAGCTAAGCGTTACTGCTTCAAATTCAAACTTAAATGGGACTGCTCTTTGCATATGTTTAAGTAGCATCAGTAAGCTTAAGCTATCTTTTCCACCGCTAAGTCCTACTAAAACCTTATCGCCTTCTTCAATTAAATTAAACTTATCACAAGCTCTTGCTACTTCTTTAATAAGTCTTTTGCTAAGCTCATTTTTAAACAAATGTTCGCACATTTTTAAGACAAATCTAGCACTATTTTTAGCAGCTAGTTCTAAAAACTCATCAAAACTAACATCAGCATTTCCACCTGCATCATCACTAATTGCTCTTAATATAAAACAAGGCACATTAAGGCTTTCGCAAACTAAAGCAACGCTTGCTCCTTCCATCTCAACCGCATCAGCATTAAAAGTATCTTTAATCCAATTTTTCTTAGTTTCATCGCAAATAAATTGGTCTGATGTCGCAATAATGCCGCTAACTACATTTAAATCAAGCTCTTTTGCTACTTTTTTAGCAATATTATTTAATTTTTCACTTGTTTTTATAAAAACGCTAGTTTCAGGGACATAGCCAGGTTTGTGTCCGAATGCTGTTATATCTATATCGTGCTGCACTAATTCTTCTGCAATTAATAAATCCCCTATTTTTAAATTAGGATTAAGCGACCCTGCAACGCCTGTAAAAAGCAAACAATCAGCCTTATATTTTTCTATCATTACACTTGCACTTAGAGCTGAATTTACTTTGCCTATTTTTGAATAAGCAATAATTAGTTCATGACCTGCGTAATCAATGAAATAATAAGTATTATTTGCATATTTACTCTCTTTATAAGAATACTCATTTAAAATTGGCTCAATTTCTTCACGCATAGCACCTAAAATTGCTATTTTCATAGGTTTTCCTTAAATGTTTTTATAAAATTTTCAATATCTTCTAGGCTTTTTATACTAATACTTGGTTTGTTTGTTATTTTTTTATTAAGTCCGCATAAAACACTGCTTCCAAATTCTATAAAACCATCAACGCTATTTTCTATACTTTTTATGCTTTGTTTATATAAAACAGGCTTAATAAGTTGCTCTTTTATAGCTAAAATGGCTTCATTTTTAGTGCTATAAGGCTTTGTAAAAGCATTTGAGATTACTGGTATGAAATCATCATTAAATAACAATTCTTTTTCTAATTTATTAGCTGCACTTTGCATTAAAGGACAATGACTTGCTACGCTCATATTAAGCAGCATTGCTCTTTTTGCTCCAGCATTTTTAAAATCATCTATGCTATTTTCTAAATCCTTTTTAAGCCCAGCTACAACTATTTGACCATCGCAATTGTAATTTGCAGCATAGATTTGCTTATTTTCCTTATTTGCTTTAGCACAAATTTCTTCTACTAAATTATCATCTAAACCTAAAATAACCATCATAGAAGCAGGATTTTCGCTACTTGCACATTCTTGCATATATTTTCCACGCATATTTACTAGCTTTAAAGCATTTTTTAATTCAAGTGCATTATTTGCACATAAAGCCGAAAATTCTCCTAAAGAATGTCCTAAAGATGGAGTGTTTTCATAACTAATAAAAGGCTTTATATCATCTTTTTTTCTTAAAGAAATTCCATTTTCTTCTAATAATTTTTCAAATACTTTATAATACATAATGCTATTTAGTAATATTGCAGGTTGGGTAAATTCACTTATATCTAATCTATCATTTTTACTAAAAATTAATTCTTTAAAATCAATACCACAAAAACTACTAACTTCATCATAAGTTTTTCTTACAAACTCAAAATTATCAAATAATTCTTGACCCATAAAAGCACTTTGAGAACCTTGACCTGGGTATAAAAATGCGTAATTCATATTTTTCCTTTTTAATTTATATTTAAAAATTAATATATTAAAAAACAATTTAATTTGTTATAAAAATATAATTAAATTTGTATAATTCGTTAGTATAAAATAAAACATTAAATTTATATAAATAATCAAAAATATAAAATATTGTATATGTAGAATAATTAAATTAATATTTAATTAAGGCGAAAAATCACCCTAATTAAAGTGTATGTCAATATATTAATGACCGCAACAACCGCCATGATTATGCTCATGACCACAACAGCCGTCATTATGGTGATGATGCTCGTGTTGTCCACAACTACCATCTCCTTTACAACCTTCTTGACCATGATGACCACAACCGCAACCACCAGGCTGTGATACAGCACCACTAGCTAATTCATCTTCAGTAGCAGCTCTTACATCACTTACTAAAACTGTAAATAACAAATCTTTACCAGCATAAGGATGATTATAATCAATTACTACACTACTATCTTTAATTTCTTTAACAATAACCCTAACATTAGAACCATCTTCGTTTTCACCAAATAATTCCAAACCTTCTCTTAATTCAATACCTGCGAATTGTTCTTTTGGTAATTCTTGAATTAAATTCTCATCATATTCTTGCCAAGCTTTATCTTTAGTAATTAAAATATCACTTTCTTCCCCAATATTAAGCTTAGCTAATTCTTCTTCTAAAGACTCTAAAATATGTCCTCTACCTAATAAAAAAGAAACTGGTAAATTTGAATTATCTTCTAATATTTCATTTGTTTTAGCATCACGTAATATAAAACTAAATGATACTACACTATCTTTTTCTATAGCCATTTTTTATCCTTTCTTAATTTATACTTCTAGCTTCATCTGAATTCGGAAATTGTTTTTTAAGTGCTGCATAAAAGTTATTTGCTTTATCAACTTCTTTTAAAGCTTTTAAACTGTTAGCTGTATTTAATAAAATTAAAGGCATATTAGGTGCTTGTACTCCTTGAGCTTTATATAAATCTGAACTTGTTTTATAATAATAAACAGCCTCTTTATAAGACTTTTGGGAATATGCAATCTGACCTAAATAAAAATTACATTGAGCTGGCTTGTGCTTTACGCTAATTAACTCTTCAAATAATTTTGCTGAATTATCATAATCTTTAATATCATATAATCTCATAGCCTCTTTCAGTTTATCAGCTGCACTCATACTAGTAGAAATAGTTTTATTTTCTTCCTTATCAGCTGTAATAATATTTTCAGCACTGACAACTTTTTTTGCATTTATACTTTCAACTAAAGTTGTGAGCTCTTTTACTGCTTTACTTAGTTGATTTATCTTATTGCTTTGATTTTTTAATTCTTTTTTTATTGATTCAATTTCTTGGTCAACACTAACCGATTTTTCATTAGAAAATTTTTCAACCTCTAATAATTTTGTCTCAAAATTATAAGTTTTATCGCTCAAACTATCAACAACACTTTGAATTCCATCAATTCTTTCTAAAGCTTTGTTTGTTTTAAAATCAACCCCAGTATAACCCTTGCTTAAATTTTCAACCTTTTTTTTATTTTCAAGTAATACCTTTTCATTTTCTGTTAATCCATAAGGCTCATCAACATTTACATTACCTGCGTCAAAAGCTGAAATTTCTGCGATAAGAATAGGGGCTAAAGCCCCTATTAAAAAAATTCTTTTTAACATAAATTAGAATTGAACTTTAGTTTCTGCTCTACGATTTTGAGCATCACAATCTTTAGTTTTTTCACTACATACTGGGTTGTTTTCACCATAGCTTTTTACAACTATTCTTGAATTGCTAACGCCTTGAGTTTCTAAAGCATCTTTAACTGCTTTTGCTCTTTTTAAACCTAAAGCTTGGTTATATTCTTCACTACCCCACTCATCACAGTTACCTTCAACAACAATATTAAAATCTTTACCATCATTGTTTAATAAACCAGCATTATTTGATATTACACCATACATATCTGAACGGATATCGTATTTATCAAAATCAAAATATACACTTTGTAAAGAACTATTAATTCTTTGTAATCTAGAATTTGCGTCTTCTTGTGTATTAACATTAAAACTAGGAGTTTGTTCTACCACCTTTGGAGTTTCTACTGTAGCTTTTTGGCTACAACCTACAACTAACGCTGCAAAAACAACAGCATAAGCTAATTTTTTCATTGTTTTTTCCTTTCATAAAAAATGCACGTAAATTATATTTTATAAAACTAAAAATTTATTTAATTACCAATCTAAAGTTGAAATTTTACCAACTTTTAGTGGAAAATGATACACTTTATTCTCATCAAGCCTTAAAATTCCTAATGAACTTTGCATCCCTAGTGATTTTATAAACATTATTGTTTTTCCATCATGACTAAAACTTGGAAATGTATTTCTACCATTTAATGTTAATTGCCTTACATATTGTGAATCTATTGCCATCAAATAAATATTAAAATCTCCTGATTTTTCACGACTAGAATAAGCTATATAATTATCATATACACTAAATGCTGAATTGTTCCTACCATGATACACTAATTGATTTGCATTAGCTGAACCAAAATTTTGTATGTATAAATTTGGATATGAACTTCTATCACTCACAAAAACAAATGAATTATTTCCTATAAATTTAGCACTAACATCTATACCATTATAATTAGTAAGTCTAGTTTGTGTTTTAGTATTTAAATCCATCAAATAAACTTCAGGTTGATCTTGCACTGTTTTAGTAAGTAATGCCTTTAAACCATCTTTACTAACATCAGTTAATGCTAACATACCATAGCTTTGTGTTACTAATGTTTTTTGGTTATTTAATAAATTATATTTATAAATACTTAGCATATCTTTATTGTAATCTGTGTAGTAAAATGATGTTTGTTCAGTATCTGCCCACTTAGCAAATAAATTTAACCCACCTTGCATTACAACTTTTTGGTAGTTTAATGTATAATCAGCTACTAAAATTTGACTTTGCTTTGCAGCAATTTTTCTTGTTAAAAGTATTTTTCTATTCATCCAATCAACATCAACAATATTTAAATCTTTTAACATCTGTGAAATCGCCTTATGTGATAAAAAAGCATAGGCACTTCTTGGGTATGAATAAGTTTTTGTGTATTTTAACTTATTTTCAAAATTATTTAAAGTTAGCTCAAGTTCATAGTTATCACCTACATTACGTAACTTATAATCTAACTCATAATTAGCATTATCGCTAACTATCTCAAATTTAGAACTAACATTAATATCGTTTTTTATCATATTATCAAAATTAGAATCAATAGGAGTACTAGTAGTAATTCTAATCTTAGCTAGCACTTCTTGTTCACCAACTACATCCATAATAATATTTGCATTTAAGCAAATAATACTAATAAAAATTAAACATATTTTTTTCATTTAATCTCCTTAATATTTAAAACAACTGACAATCTCAAAACTCCATTATAATCTTTATTGTTAGGAGGAATACCTAGATTTTTATTTTGATTATTGACTGTATCTACAAATACTCTAGCTTTCTTTCTTAACATAGTATTTTCAATGAAATTTGAATTATCTATCTTTATTATACCATCTTTTGATATTTGAAAAGATATCTCAAAAATCTCTTTATCATCAATACCACTCTCACCTGCAATAACCAAAGTCCATATATTTTTCAAATAAGCATTTACTCTACCAAAATAAGGGTCATAAATACCACTAACTCTAGCTGATGTCTTTGAATCTTCAGTATTATTATTTGATTTTACAGTGGTACTTTTTTGATTTTCATTGCTTTGAGAGCTACTATCTACTTTACTCTGTGATTTATTCTCAACTTTAGTACTAGTTTTAGGCTTTATATTCTTTTTCTTAACTTCACCAATATCTAAATCATTAAATAAATCATCTAAAGTATTATCCTTTTCTTCAACTTTATTTATTTCTTCTTTTTTAACTTTTTTTTCTTCTACCTTATTTATCTCCTTTTTTTCATCTTTATTTTTTTCTTCTGATTTAACACTATCTTCTTTAACAACCTTAGCTATTTCTTTTGTATAATCTTGTTTTTGTTGCTTATTGTTATTAATTTCATTATCTTCTACAAATAATACATCAACAGTATCATTGCCGTAATTTAAAACATTAGGCTTAAAAAACATATAAAAAAATACTATAATAAAAACAGTAAGAAAATATATTAAACAAGAATAAAAAAAAGCTGAAACTTTACTCATTTTGTTTGAAGTGAAATTTTCAAAAATCCTGCTTTTTTAACTATCGTTAATACTTGCATCAATAAATCATAACTAATATCTTTATCACCAGCAATAAACACGACTTTTTCAGTATCAAAATTGCTTTTTTCTAAATTAAAATTATCTCCAAATTCAATATGAGTGTATTTTTTATTATTAAAAATAACATAATCTTTTTTTACACTAATACGCATATCATCTTTTTTTGCTGTTGATTGAGAACTTTTAGAACCATCAGGCAAATTAATATTTTCATCGTATTTAACATTAGGAACTATAAGCATTAAAATCACAACTAAAACCAACATAACATCCACTAATGGAGTTATATTTAACTCTGGACTATCGTTTAAAAAATCATTTTTCATTTGTTAAAATTTTTATTTGACTCTCTAATATATTTAAACACTCATATACTTTTCTTTTAATAATTAAATGAAAGGTATAAGATAAAACAGCTGATATAATACCAGCGGCAGTAGCAATTAAAGCATGTCCTATCGGTGATGAAATTTGAGAAATACTAGAATTATCTCCTAATGAAACAAGCGTAAGATATATAGATATCACCGTCCCAAACAAACCTATAAAAGGTGAAGTAGTAGCAATTATACTAAGCCAAGTAAGCCCTTCGCTAAGCATTTTTGAAGCTTCATTGTAAAAAATCTCTAACTTCTTAATCGAGCCTTCACAAGGTTTAAAATAAGATTCAAAATACAAATCCTGATTTTTAATTAATCTATCTAAGCTTTTCAACTCTCTTGAATAAAAAATAGAAAGATTGCTAAAGCGATATAAAAAAATCGCTAAAGCAACGATAGAATAAAAAACTAAAATTCCAACAGCTAACAAAGTAGCTACGTCAAAATCTATAAATATACCCATTTATTTAGAATCCAATCTTCCTATTGTAGCTGCTAAAGTAGCTGAATTAGCACCAGCTGACTCCAATAAAGCCTTAGCCTCTTCTAATTTTTGCTTACTTATTGATTTATCACTGCCTCCTAAATAAACAGCACCCTGAGCTAGAATTATAACACTACTCTCATCTACCTTTGCGTGCCCAGAATCTATAGCTATCAATTCTTTGCTTGAATCTAAATTCTCAATTGTAATTACGCCTGCTCTTAATAAAGATATAACAGAAGCGTGGTTTGGTAAAACACCAAACTCACCTTCACCACCAGGTATTAAAACTGATTTAATCTCAGAATTAAATATCTCACCATGTGGAGTAACTATTTCTAAAGTTAATTTATTCATATTAAGCCTTTAGTTTTTCTGCCTTCTCAACAGCTTCATCAATATTACCAACCATATAAAAAGCATTCTCAGGTAAATGATCGAATTTACCCTCTAATATACCTTTAAAACCTGCTATAGTTTCTTCTAAGCTAATATATTTACCAGGTGTTCCTGTGAAAATTTCAGCTACGAAGAATGGTTGTGATAAGAATTTCTCAATTTTTCTAGCTCTTTCAACAACTAATTTATCTTCTTCGCTAAGCTCATCCATACCTAAAATAGCTATGATATCTTGTAAGTCTTTATATTTTTGAAGCACACTTTGAACTCCACGAGCTACCTTATAATGCTCTTCGCCAATAATTTGTGGGTCAAGCATTCTTGAAGTTGAATCAAGTGGGTCAACCGCAGGATAAATTCCTTTTTCAGCAATACTTCTATTTAAAACAGTTGTAGCGTCTAAGTGAGCAAAAACAGTTGCAGGCGCTGGGTCTGTTAAGTCATCAGCAGGAACATAAACAGCTTGAACTGAAGTAATTGAACCTTTTTTAGTTGATGTAATTCTTTCTTGGAATTTACCCATTTCACTTGCTAAAGTTGGCTGATAACCAACAGCTGAAGGAATACGACCAAGTAAAGCTGACATTTCTGAACCTGATTGAGAAAATCTAAAAATATTATCAATAAACATTAAAACATCAAGTCCCATTTCATCTCTAAAATATTCAGCCATTGTAAGACCTGTTAAAGCAATACGATTTCTTGCCCCTGGTGGTTCATTCATTTGACCATAGCATAAAGCAACTTTATCTAAAACATTACCTTCTTTCATTTCATTATAAAGGTCATTTCCTTCACGAGTTCTCTCACCAACACCAGCAAATACTGAATAACCACTATGCTTATAAGCAACATTATGGATAAGCTCCATAATAACAACAGTTTTACCAACACCAGCACCACCAAATAATCCTACTTTACCACCTTTTGCATAAGGAGCAAGTAAATCAATTACCTTAATTCCCGTTTCAAAAACTTCACTTTTTGTACTTTGTTCTTCAAATTTAGGTGGTTCTCTATGAATAGCCCAACGAGTTTCAAAATTTACATTTTCTCCCTCGTCTATCAAATCCCCAACGACGTTAAAAATTCTTCCTAAAACTTTTTCACCTACAGGAACGCTAATTGGAGCACCTAAACTAACAGCCTTAGTTCCTCTTACTAAACCATCAGTCATATCCATAGCAATTGTTCTAACACGACCATCACCAAGGTGAGCGGCAACTTCTAATATCAAACGAATTTCTTTTCCATCTACTTCATAATATACTTCAATTGCTTCATTGATTTGTGGTAAATAATCACTAAAATCAACATCTACAACAGGTCCCATAACCTGAGATATAAATCCTTGCATATACTCTCCTATCCTTTCATTGATTCAACACCACTAATAATTTCAATTAATTCAGTAGTGATACTTTCTTGTCTTGCTTTATTGTATGCTAAATTTAATTCTTTAACTCTTTCTTTTGCATTATTAGTTGCATTATCCATAGCTTGCATTCTAGCACTATGTTCGGCAGCTAAACTATCAATTAATGAATAAAACATACTATATTCAACATATCTTTTTAATAATTCTTCTAAAACTTCTTTGCTATCAGGTTCGATTTCTAGTAAAGATTCAGAATGTATCTCTTTTGTTTCAATAGATTCAACAGGTAATAAATTTTGTACATATAATTCTTGAGATATCATATTTTTATATCCATTATGAACTAAAATAATTTTATCTGTTAATCCATCTTCAAAATCTTTTATAGCTAAATTTATTATATCTCTAGCTTTTTCATAACTAGGTGTAGAACTAACCTGTACATATTTTTCTAAGATTTCAATTTTTTGAAAATTAAAAAACTCAATACCAACCTTACCAATAGCCCTTAGTCTTGTTTTAACACCTCTGTCAGTATTTTCCTTAATTATTTTATTAACTTCTTTTAAAGTTTTTATATTAAATCCACCACATAAACCTTTATCCGAAGTTATAAAAATAATATCTATCACTTTAGTTTCGTGTTTACCAAAAAATCTACTTTCCTTAGCTAAATCATACTGACTCAACTTAAATGAGATTTCTTGCATAACAGACTCTAATTTATTAGCATATGTTCTAGACTTTTTAGCTAGTTCCTCTGCCTTTTTTAATTTAGCAGTAGAAACCAATTTCATAGCATTTGTAGTTTTTTGAGTGTTATGAACGCTTTTAATCTTTCTCTTAATTTCTTTTAAATTTGCCATAATTAAACCTACGCTTGTGTTACTTTAAACTCATTTAATAAATTATTAATTTTTTCTTCTAATTCTTTATCTATAGCTTTTTTAGTTCTTATTTGTTCAAATATCTCTGGTGCCTTCAATTCTACATAATTATATAATTCTACTTCAAATTTACTAATTTTATTGAGTTCAACATCATCTAAAAATCCTCTAGAACCAGCATAAATTAATATTATTTGCTTTTCTATTGGAAGTGGTAAATAAGGTGGCTGTTTTAGCACTTCAACCATTCTTTGACCACGCTCTAATTGTTTTCTTGAACTCTCATCTAAATCACTTGCAAATTGTGCGAATGCTTGTAATTCACGATATTGTGCAAGGTCTAATCTTAGTGTTCCTGATACTTGTTTTGTAGCTTTAATTTGAGCAGAACCACCTACCCTAGATACTGACAAACCTACGTTAATAGCAGGACGAATACCAGAGTTAAATAAATCGGTTTCTAAGAATATTTGTCCATCTGTAATTGAAATAACGTTAGTTGGTATATATGCTGAAACATCTCCTGCTTGAGTTTCAATAATAGGTAAAGCTGTTAATGAACCCGCACCTAAAGCATCACTTAATTTCGAAGCTCTTTCTAATAATCTTGAGTGTAGATAGAATACATCCCCTGGATAAGCTTCACGACCTGGAGGACGGCGTAAAATCAAGCTCATTTCACGATAAGCTACTGCGTGCTTACTTAAATCATCATAAACTATTAAAGCATGACGAGAATTATCTCTAAAATATTCACCCATTGTAACGCCTGTATATGGTGCAAGATATTGCAATGCTGCCGCATCACTTGCAGTTGCACTTACTACTATAGTATAATCCATAGCACCATGTTCTTCAAGTTTTTTAACAACTTGAGCAACAGTACTTTGTTTTTGCCCTATCGCAACATATATACAAATTACATCTTGTCCCTTTTGATTAATTATGGTATCTACAGCCACGGTTGTTTTCCCTGTTTGTCTATCTCCAATAATTAATTCTCTTTGTCCACGACCAATTGGTACCAAAGCATCTATAGCCTTAAGACCAGTTTGTAAAGGCTCATGGACACTTTTTCTAGCCATAATACCTTTAGCTTTTTCTTCTACAAAAGCAAACTTACTAGTATTAATAACACCTTTAGCATCAATTGGTTCACCTAAGGCATTAACAACACGCCCTACTAATTCACCACCAACTGGAACTTTTAATAATTGCTTTAATCTCTTAACTGAACTACCTTCTTTAATTTTTGAATCTGAACCTAAAACAACGATACCAACACTGCTTTCTTCTAAATTCAGCGCCATACCTTTTTCACCATTTTCAAATTCAACCATTTCACCAGCCATAACATTTTTTAAGCCAAAAACATTAGCAACACCATCGGCTACTGAAATCACCTTACCTGTTTCTTCGATTTCTAAATTTAAATCAAAATTTTCAATTCTCTCTTTTATAATTGAACTAATTTCATTTGCATTAAAACTCACTCTTGCTCCTTAAATTACTTTTATTATATGCTGTTTTAGTTTTTCTCTTAATGAAGTATTTGAAACTGTAATTTCATACCCTAAGTCTTCTATATAAACCCTAATCTCATCATTATTACTAATAATATTTTTTAATTTTATATTTTTAGAAAAACGTTCACTAAGTTTATTTTCATAAATTCTTATATCGTCATCTAAAATACTTTCCTTAGAATATATAACACCATAACAAATATTATCTTCTAACGCTATTTTTTTAACTAAATTATCATAAATAAGTGGAATTAACTCCAATTTATTATTTAATATTAAAACCTTTAAAAAATTAATAAATTCCTGTTTAGTATTTTGCAACAAGCTAAGCAAAAATCTAATTTTAACATCTGATTTTATATCAACCGCTTTAATTACTTCTAATAATTTTTTATCTTTAAAAGCATAACTTAAAATTTCTAAGTTTAATAAAAATTCTGATCTATCATTTCTATTCATTATTATACTTGAATACTTTTCCATCAGCTTACCTTTTTATAAATAATATCTAATAATTCTTTTTGTTTCAAATTAATATTAGACTTTAATATCTCATCAAGTAACTCATCAACAACTTCTAATTTAGCTTTTCTCTCAGCAAAAATTTTATGCTCATTGTGAGTTTTTTCTAACTGACTGATTTCAGATTCAACATCTTTTAATATATTTTCACCAATTTTTTCAGCTTGTAATTTAGCTAAAGCAACTATCTCATCAGCCTCATTATTAGCTTTTTCTATTCTTTTAATAGCATCTTCCTTTTTTTTCTTTGCTTCATCTAAATCTTTTTCAATAGTTATTAACCGATTTTGTATAGAGCTAATCCTACTGTTATATATAACCTTAACTTTATCAGCAATTAAGTAATACATAATAATCACAAAAATTACAAAATTGATACTTCTAGGTAATATATCAGTCTCTGAAGCTAATAAAAAACTAGGTAATAAAATCAAAATTATCCTATTCATAAAACACCTCTAAATTCTATCCAAGTTAGACTTGATTACAGCATTACAAACAACTAATTCTTCCCTTAGTTCATTTTTAAACTTTTCTTTTTCTAACATCAAATTAGATGTAAATGCACTAAATTCTTCATCTAAAGCAAGCTTCTTCTTATTAACCAAATCAGCAGCTTTATCTTTAGCAACCTTAATATGCTCATTTTTAATACTTTGAGACTTTGCTCTAGCATCAGCATAAATCTTACCAATTAAAATTTCGTTGTTGTTAACATCAGAATTATTTTGATTAATCTTATTTTCATCTTCTCTAATACCTTCTTCTCTATTTGACATAAAATTTAAAAGAGGTTTATAAAGAATATTGTTTAAAACCCAAATAAGAATTAAAAACAAAACCCCTGTTATCAACATCAACTTAGGGTCTAAATCATCAAACATTTATTCTCCTTAAATGTAATATCTAACAATACTAACATAAAAAAATGAAAATATGTTTAACTTAATATTTTTTTATGCAATTTTGAATAAAATTTAATGTTTTCTCATCTTGTAAGTTGAAAATAATATTATAATTATTTATTTTAAAATTAATTTCTAATTTCCTCAATTTTTCTATTACTTCTAAATCAATATTAATAGTTTTTGATTTACCTTTAAGCTTATTAGCTAATTTTTCGCAATCTCTAACATTTAATTTTTGACCTATTACTGTATTAACTAAAATTTCTTCATCCTCTAACTGACCAGCAATAACTTTTGCATGACCAGCTGAAATTTTACCGTCAATTATATATTTTTGTGTTTTTTCATTTAAATTTAACAATCTTAAAGTATTCGCAATATTTGTTCTACTTTTTTGAATACTTTGTGCTAATTCATCTTGAGTTAAATTTCTAACTCTCATAATCTCTTTATATGCTAAAGCTAATTCTATGGGATTTAAATCTTCTCTTTGAATATTTTCAAGTAAAGCCAATTCTCTTGTTTTGCTTGAATCTATATTAGCAATAATAGATCTTATTGTTTTATTACCTAAACTTTTAACAGCTCTTAATCTTCTTTCACCAGCTACTAAAAAATATCTTGTTTTACTTTCTAAAATCTCACCATTTTCTTTAGCTTTTTCACATAATTCATTAGCATCAATTATAACTATAGGTTGTAATAAACCATGATTTTTAATAGAATTAGCTAACTCACTTATAGTATTTTCGTCAAAATACTTTCTAGGTTGATAAGGATTAGGTGAAATATCATCAATTTCTATATCTTTTATAGTATCTAAATCATTATTGAATGTATTACTAAATTGTTCATCATAAATTAATGAAATATCATCTAATAAATTTTCAAGACTCGAACCTAAAGACTTCTTTGCCATTTTATAATCCTATTAAAGACTGAGCTAAATTTTGATATGCTATACAACCTGGTGATTTTATATCATATAAAACTATTGGTTTGCCAAAACCTGGACATTCTGCAAGCTTTATATTTCTTGGTATCAAAATAATTTCACCATTTTTCTTAAATAATTTTTCATTAAAATGCTGCTGCAAATCAGCAACGGTTTCTTTAGATAAATTATTCTGAGAACTATACATAGTAGGCAAAATACCCCTAATTTTTAATCTAGGATTCATACTTTTTTTAATAGTTTTTATAGTATTAAAAATCATAGCTAAACCTTCTAACGCATAAAATTCACATTGCATTGGAATAATTACATCAGTACTTGCCACTAAAGCATTTATAGTAATATTACCTAAAGATGGTGGTGAATCTATTATAATAAAATCATATCTAAGCGCTACATCTTTTAATGCTTTAGATAAAATTTGCTTAATGTTATTATTTCCTATCTCCTGTTCAAAACCAGTCAATAATATATTAGATGGGGCTAAATCTAAATTATCAAGATTAGTTTTCAATATAATATCATTTAATGTTTTTTTACCAGTTAAAACATGGTAGATATTAAACTCATAATCACTTCTTTTAAATCCATATCCTGTAGTAGCATTCGCTTGTGGGTCTAAATCTATCAATAAAACTTTTTTTTCTTCGACAGCCAAAGAAGCTGCTAAATTCACTGCCGTTGTTGTTTTACCTACCCCACCCTTTTGATTAGCTATTGTTATAATTTCACTCATCTTAAACTATATATCCTTTTGTTATCTACTAAAATAGAACCATCTTCATATAATTTTACATCATTTAATGAATAAGTATTATCATCATTTTTAAAATAAAACGACCTACTTAATTCAAAATCACTCTTATAATAATCAAAAATTTCTTTCCAAGAAATATTAAGATTTATTCTATCAAAAAAAGTTTTAAGTAATGTTGAATATGAAATATCTATATCTAAAATATTAGCATCTACTGGTGCTGTAGTTATGTTTATACCAATACCACAAACTAATTTATCTTTTATTTTTGCAGTAATTAGCCCTCCAATTTTTTTATTATCTAAATAAAAATCATTAGGCCATTTGATAAAAACTTTTGAACCAAATTCTTTTAAGACTATTTTCATTATCATAGAATAATATATACTAGCTGATTGAATAGGTAAATCATCTGGTAAATTATCATTAAAAAAAGATAAATATAAATTATTTTTTATATCTAAATTAAATTTATTATATTCATCAAAAAATATAAAATCTATATCTTTAAAATACTGATTATGAATCTTAGAATTTATATTGCCAAGTGAATCAGTATTATCGCTAATCCAATTTCTATTACAAGAGCCAATTCCGTTAGTTTGTTTAAGCGTAGCCAATGCAAATGCGTGTTCTTTAAAACCATTTCTAATAGCATTTATAAGCTCAACTTGAGTTGAACTTATACAATTACAAAAAGCTAGATTATACAATGTTATCTCCTTGTTTTAACCTTTTACCATTTACATATACATTAGCATCTAAAGACTTTTTACCTGCATCTTGCAATTTATAAACTTTTAAGCTGCCTTTTTTACAAGTTAAAATTAAATAATTTTTACCTATTTCTTTTATAAGCCCTTCTTTATTATCACTTTCACATTCATTCAATTCAAGTTCATTTAGCTTTAAACCATTTTCTAAAAATATATTAGGCCAATCATAAAATGCTAAATATTTTTGGTATATTTCTTTAGCATTATTTAGCTCAATTAAACCATCTTGTTTTTTGATAATTTTTGTATGAGTTACCTTTGAATCATCTTGTTTAATAGGTTGAAAATAATTTGGATTTTCTAAAAATTCCAAAAGCATTTTTGCTGATAATTTAGACATTTTTTCAAATACTTGTGGAGAATTTAAATCCTTAATATTTAATTCTTGTTGATATAAAATATCTCCAGTATCAAGACCTATATCCATATTCATAAGTGTAACTCCACTTACAATATCACCATTTAAAATAGCACTTTGTATAGGTGAAGCTCCTCTATAATAAGGAAGTAAACTAGCGTGAGTATTAATACAAGGTGCTATGTCTAAAATCTCTTTTGGTAGTATTTTTCCATAAGCTGCAACTATTATAAAATCTGGTTTTTTATTGCTAATTAAATTTCTAATCTCTTCATTATTTCTTAAGCTTTTTGGTTGTGCTAATTCTAAGTTTAGTTTTAACGCAATCTCTTTTACCGGACTTGGAGTTAATATTTTTTTTCTTCCAACTTCTTTATCTGTTTGGGTTAAAACTAGACTTACATTATGAAATTTACTAAGCTCTTCTAAAATAAATGCCGAAAATTCGGGCGTGCCCATAAATACTATATTTTTTTTCATGATATACCTAAAAATTAAGATATGTTATTCAAATAACATTTTTGATAAAGATAATTTTAACTCTTTAATACCATCATTAGTAACTGAAGATATTTTTGTAACAAAAACTAAATTATCATATCTTTTTAAATACTCATTTAAAAGTTCTAATTCTTGAATTAAATTCTCTTTAGCCACATCACATCTTGTGATTGCAACTGCAAATTTAAAATCATTCAAGCCATAAGCTTCAAGTTCTTTGTATAAATTAATAAATTGTTCTTTAATGCTCATTTCTTTAAAACTATCTAGCATAAATAATAAGCATTTTGACCTTGATATGTGTTTTAAGAACTCATATCCTAAACCTTTTCCTTCGCTAGCACCTTCTATAATTCCTGGTATATCAGCCATTACAAACGAGTAATCATTAATATCTACAACACCTAATTTTGGAGTAAGAGTTGTAAATTCATAATCAGCAATTTCTGGCTTAGCATTACTTACTATACTAATTAAAGTAGATTTTCCAACATTAGGATATCCAACTAATCCAACATCAGCAATTAATTTTAATTCAAGTCTTACTTCTAGACTTTCTCCTTTTTTGCCAGGTTGAGCGTATGTAGGTCTTTGATTAACAGAACTTTTAAAATGTCTATTTCCAAGGCCACCTAAACCACCATTTAATAAGACTATTTGCTCTCCTAAACTCGTAAAGTCATGTAAGATTTCATTGGTATTAATATCAATAATTTGAGTACCTATTGGAACTTTTATTTCTAAATTCTCGCCTTTTTTACCACTTTTATTTCTAGGTAATCCACAATCACCATTACTAGCTTTTAAATGTGTTTTGCCTTTAAAATGCGCTAAAGTATGAAGATTATTATCACAAATAACCACTACATCGCCACCACGACCGCCATCACCGCCATCAGGACCACCTAGTGGAACATGTTTTTCACGGCGAAATGAGCTAGCACCCGCTCCGCCGTTACCAGAGCTCAGCCTAATTTTTATACTATCAACAAACATTACCTAAGCTCCTTTTAATTTAAATTATACTGCAGGATATACAGAAACTTTTTTGCGGTTTTTGTCTTTTCTTTCAAATTTAACAAAACCATCAACTAAAGCAAAAATAGTATGATCTCTTCCCATACCAACATTTGCTCCTGCGTGAGTTGCTGTTCCTCTTTGGCGAATAATAATATTTCCAGCTCTTACAAATTCTCCACCAAATTTTTTAACACCTAAACGTCTACCTATAGAATCTCTATTATTTTGAGTTGAACCTTGACCTTTCTTGTGTGCCATTGTATTTCTCCTTACGCTTTAATTTCTTTTACTACTACGCGAGTAAATTGTCTTCTAAAACCTCTTTTTAATTTAGAGTCTTTTCTTCTTCTTTTCTTAAAAATTACAACTTTTTTATCTTTTCCTTCGTTGATAACTTCAAGAACAACTTTCGCTCCACTAACAAAAGGGGTACCAATTTTTAATTCTTTATCGTTAACAGCTAAAACATCTGTAACTTCTACGATAGACTTTTTCTCTGCTTCAAAGCGATCTAACTTTAATTCGTCGCCAACACTTACTTTGTACTGCTTACCGCTATGTTTAAAAATAGCATACATAATTCATCCTTTGTAATTTAGTAAGTCCCATCAAGCACTTTAAATATTAGAAATTTAAAGATTTAAATAAGCTTAAATGAGTTGTAAAAAGCGAATATTATCAAAAAATAATTAATTTTTATTTAAAATTGTATTTTTTTTGCTACACTAATAAAAATAATTCAACTGAAGGAAATTTTGATATGAGTTTTAATGGAAGAGATGAATTAATTGATTCTAGCATTGATTACTTTGAAAAATACACACATAAATTTATAAATAATATACAATCATACTATAAAAATGAAGGCAAGGCTTTAACTAGAGAAACACTAGAAAGTTATCAAGAACTTTATTCTATGTTATTAATTAAAAAATTTGATATAGAAGTAGGAAAAAAAATATCCAACTCAAAAGATTTTGACAAGGCTTGTTTTTTTGAATTTCTTTTAATCACATATATTGATTTTTCTAAATATGTAGAGAACAATAATTTAGATACAACTTTGCTAATATATTTAGCCAATGCTCTTAATAGATACATTGCAATATTTTTTAAATTTCCTTTAAACGAGCAACAAAACAATCAAACTAATGTATTTTCTAATAGTAACTATGGATTTTTTATACAAGAATCATTTATTGATACATTCAAAAAGATGAAAAGTATAGGTGAAAAACTTGAATTTTTAAATTTATACAATGGTGTACCAGTAAGAACTTTTGGTGAAATTTTACAAGTAGATAATAATAGTATAGTAGTAAAACTAGATTTAATGCAAATACTTGCTATGAAAGAAGAAGAAAATGCTTATATAGTACAAAATCAGTACCTAAAGAAAAATATTAAAGCAAATATATTATGGTGTAATATAGCAAATTGTACAGTATGCCTGAATGATTTTGAAAACCAAATGCATATGTACGCATTAAAAAGAATGTATCCAAGAGTCCATCCTAATGAATTCACAAAAATAACTTTAACGCATGATGATGGAAGAAGTATCAGTGGAAAATTATTTGACATATCAGAAGGTGGAATCGGAGTTGTTTCTACAGAAGATATAGGTTTTAAAAAAGGTGATATTTTAAAATCACATATAAAATTACATATACCTAACAGCAATGAAAATGTTGAACTCGATTTAAATTTTAAATTAGTAGTTTTGATTGTATATCAAAATGCTTATAGGTATTGTTTAGAAATATTACCTAATCAAAAAGATTCTATAAAAATTAAAGAATTTGCTGTAAAAAGAGTTGAAGAAACTCTAATAGAGCTTAAAAACCAGCTAGAATTATATAAAAGAGATTAAGATATGAATTTTATTACATTTATAATTGACTTATTTACAAATAATAATTTAATTTGTATGTTAATAGCCTATTTAATAGGCTCAATTCCTTTTGGATTAATATATGCTAAAAAATTTGCGAATGTTGATATTAAATCTCAAGGTTCAAAAAGCATAGGAGCTACAAATGTATTAAGAGTTGTAAAGCAAGTTAATCCAAAATTGGCTAAAAAATTAGCAATAGCTACTATGTTAAGTGATTTTTTAAAAGCTATGCTTCCAATTTGTATTGCTATGTTTTTAGATATAAATGAAGCAACAATTTGGGCTATGGCAGTTCTTAGTGTTATAGGACATTGCTATAGCATATTTTTAAGCTTTAATGGCGGTAAAGGCGTAGCTAGTGGGGCTGGAGCTTTAATACTATTAGTTCCTTATTCTGTAATTATAGGTCTTATTTTTTGGCTAATAATCGGAAAAGTATTTAAAATATCTAGCTTAGCATCATTAATAGGATTTAGTATTGGAGTAATTAGTGCAGAATTTTTATACCCTAATATTAGTATTAATTCTCACGCACCAATATATTTAATATTATTTTTTGTGTTCTATAAACATATACCAAATATTATTAGATTGATTTTTAAAGACGAATGCAAAGTCATATAAAAATAAAAACAAAATTTAAATGTATAATAGGCTTATTGGAATTTGAAAGATTAGAAAAGCAGACAATAAGCCTAAAAATAAATGCAAAAGCTGATAGTTTTTTAGACTATGCTAAAGTAACTAAATTATCAAAAAAATATTTAAAATCAAAAAAATTCTTTACCCTAGAAAAAGCTAATAAAAAACTAGCAAAAAAAATAAAAATCAAATTTCCACAACTAAAAAAAATAAAAATTGAGATTATTAAATTAGAGATTATGAAAAACACAAAACTTAGTGCTAAATACAAAAAAAAATATTAAAATAACTTTAAAAAAACTTGAATATTTGCTTAAATTGTGTTAGCATAACTTTAATTTTATTTTAAGGAAAAAAAATGCGTATTTTAATTGTAGAAGATGAAATATCATTAAATAAAACCCTAGCAGAAGGATTAACTGAATACGGATATCAAATTGATAGTTGTGAGAATTACAAAGATGCGGAATACTATGTTGGTATTAGAAACTACGATTTAGTTTTAACTGATTGGATGCTACCAGACGGAGATGGTGTAGATTTAATATATACAGTAAAACAAAAATCAGCTAGAACTTCTGTTATAATACTATCAGCAAAAGATGATAAAGATAGTGAAGTAAAAGCGTTAAAATCTGGTGCCGATGATTATATTAAAAAACCTTTTGACTTTGATGTATTAATTGCTAGAATTGAAGCAAGACTTAGATTTGGTGGGTCAAATACAATTAAAATTGATAATTTAGAAATAGACCCAGATGAAGAAAAAATTACTTATAAAGGTAAAGAAATTGAATTAAAAGGTAAACCTTTTGAAGTATTAACCCATCTTGCAAGACACTCTGATCAAATAGTATCAAAAGAACAATTATTAGATGCAATTTGGGAAGAACCTGAACTTGTAACTCCTAATGTAATTGAAGTTGCAATCAATCAAATTAGGCAAAAAATGGATAAGCCTTTAGGTATCTCAACTATTGAAACAATAAGAAGAAGAGGCTATAGATTTTGCTTTCCAAAAAAAGCATAAGCAATAAATTTTTTATACAACTAGCCAGTACTATTACTGTACTAGTTGTTATATTTTCTATACTTTCTTATCAAATTTTAAAATTCAGCATAATGAAAAACGAATTTGATGCGTTAACACAAAATGCTGTAAATATAATTAAATTTGATAAAAATTCTAATTTTACCATTCATAAAGATTATAAAATAATAAATCTTAATAAAAAAAATGAGAAGGCAAATTTTAAAATTATTAGTGAAAATAATAAAAAGATATTAATTCTTACCTATCCGTATAATAATTTTGGTGATTATTTAATATTAAAAAAAGACATAACACAAACCATAAAAATATTAGATACTATATTCATAGGATTACTATTAACTATAGCCATAGCGATAACTTTGATTATTTTTCATTCTTTATTTTTATCAAGAATATTATCTATACATCTTAAAGAATTGGGGCTAAAAATTAGTAAATTTGATGATGATTTTAAAAATAAACTTAATACAAATGATTATCCATTAGAATTTAAAGAAGTCATTAATGGAATAAATAATTTAATTAATAGAATTAAAAATTATAACTCATCACAAAAAGAATTATTTATAGGAATAGCACACGAATTAAAAACACCATTAGCTGTTATGAAAGCTAAAAATGATGTAACATTAATAAAGCAAAGAAATAATGATTATTATATTGAAACAATCAAAAATTCAAATAATAGTATAGAAAATATGAATAAAGTCATAAATGAAATTCTTAAAGTTGGTAGATTAGAAGGTGCTCAATTTGAAGAAGCAAATGAAATTGATTTAATTGATTTTATAAAACAAGAAAGCAAAAATTTTAGCCTTTTAGGTACAAAAACTGGACAAAAAATAGATATTGACTTAAAACCAAATAATCTTATAATGAAAATTCAAAAAACTCTATTTTCACAAATTTTACAAAATTTTATACAAAATGCTTTTAAATTTTCTCCAGAAAATAGCACTATAAAAATAAGCTCCGAAATAATTGATGGGTATTTTTACCTATATATAGATGATGAAGGTTGTGGATTAGACGAAAATAAAGACTACTTTGCACCATTTAAAAGATATGGAAATAAAGAAGGTGTTGGACTAGGACTATATTTATCAAAATCAGCAGCAACAGCATTAAAAGCTAATATAAATTTAATAAATAGAAAAGATAAACAAGGCACTAGAGCAATGTTTAAAATAAAATTAAAACATTAGAAAAGAAGAAAAAATGGCAAAAAGAACAGCAATAATTGATTTAGGTTCAAACGGCGTTAGAATGGCTGTATTTGAAAAAACTTCAAGATATGGTTTTTATATATTAAACGAACAAAAAGTTAAATTTCGTTTAGCTCAAGGTGCTTACGAAAACAATAATATATTATCAGAAAAACAAATAAAAAAAGCTATAGAAATTATTAAATATTTTAAAATACAAGCAAAATATTTATCATGCAATAAAATTTTTTGTGTTGGAACTTCAGCATTAAGAGATGCAAGTAATAAAGATATTTTTATAAATGCACTAAAAAAAGAATTAAAAATAAATATTAAAACATTAAGTGGTGAAAATGAAGCATATTTAAGTGGTTTTGGAGCTATTAATTTACTACCTAAAATAGAAGATGCTATATGTCTTGACATAGGTGGAGGAAGTGCGGAATTATGCCTAATACAAAATTCAAAAGTTATACAAACTTTTTCATTAGACCTAGGAACAGTTAGACTTAAAGATTTATTTAAAGATAAAATAAATAAATTAGAAAAATTTATAGACTACTCATTAGAAAATATACCTAGTAATTTTAAATCTACAAATTTAATAACTATAGGTGGTTCTTTAAGAGCAATTAGTTCGGCTATAATGGAAAAAAATGATTATCCGCTAAGTCAAGTGCATTCTTTTTCTTACGAATTCAATAAAGAAATTGATTTTATTGAAAAAATAATAAACTGCAAAAACGCTGAACTAAATTCATTAGGAATAAAAAAAGAAAGACATGATACCATAAAAGTTGGTGCATTAGTATTTTTAAAAATAGCACAAAAGTTAAAAATACAAAATATTATAACAAGTGGTGCTGGAGTTAGAGAAGGAATTTATTTAAAAGATTTATTCGGTAGACATCAAAATTTTCCGATTAATTTTAATCCTAGTTTAAAAAGTTTAGAAGATAGATTTTTAAAAATAAAAACAAATTCTTTAATAAAAAATACTAAAAATTTATTTATGTGTTTAAAAGATATACATTATGTTGATGATAAATATTTATTTCATTTAAACTACGCTTCAAGAATAAGCGAATTAGGATTGCTATTAAGTTTTTACTCAAAGCACAAGCATAGTTCATATTTTATATTAAATGGATTAAATTTTTGCATAAAACATGAAGATAAGGCTATTATATCAACTATAATAGAGCAACATGGCAAAAAGATAAATTATGAAAATTTAAAATTAAAAAAATTATTACCAGATGAAAATACTATATCTTGGCTTAATTTTATACTTGCATTTTGTAGAGCCTTAAATAAAGCCTGTGAAAACGAAATTTGTAATTTTACATATAAAAATAAAACTTTATACATTGAAAAAAATACAAATAATTTTATAATACATGAAGCGATTAAAAAAATAAATAAACCTAAAAGTTTTAATATCTATATCAATAACGAAGAAATTTAAAATATTTTGTAATTTACCTATCGTAGATTACACCCATATCTACGATATTCAATATTAATTTTCTATTATTAAATATCTTATAAATTTTATAAAAAATATTTATTTTCTTATAAATATCCTAAAAAATTTTATAAAAAATGTCAAAAAAAATTAATGAAAAATATTAAAAAAAATAATACAAAAATATTCAAAAAAAAATTAAATAAAATTCAATAAAAATTTTATAAAAAATTCTAATTTTTTTTAAGTAAAATTTTATTTTTTTTTGCGACAATATTAATCTATTTTTTTTAAGGAGTAAATATGAGTGCTAAATCATATGTAAACGAAACTTTAGACCTAATAAAAAGAGTTTCATCAAGACAACCTATTTTTTTACAATGTGCTACTGAAGTGTTAAAATCTATAACACCTCTTTTAGATTTAAACAAACAATATGAAGAGCATGCTGTATTGCAAAGAATGGTAATGCCGGAAAGAACAATCATTTTTAGAGTTGTCTATATAGACGATAAAGGCCATGCACAAACTCATTTTGGATATAGAGTACAATTTTCTAGCGTTCTTGGACCTTATAAAGGTGGATTAAGATTTCATCCAAGCGTAAATTTAGATATTCTAAAATTCCTTGCATTTGAACAAATTTTCAAAAATTCATTAACAGGCTTACACATAGGTGGTGGAAAAGGTGGTGCTAACTTTGATCCTAAAGGTAAAAGTGACGCTGAAATTATGAGATTTTGTCAAGCATTTATGAGTGAACTTAGTAAACACATAGGATATTCTACTGATGTTCCTGCAGGTGATATTGGAGTTGGTGCTAGAGAAATAGGATATATGTTTGGTGCTTATAAAAAAATTACTTCTAAGTTTGATGGCACTCTAACTGGTAAAGCTATTAATTGGGGTGGTTCATTAGTTAGAAAAGAAGCTACAGGTTATGGAGCAGTATATTTTGCAAATGAAATTTTAAAAGATAACAAAGATAGTTTTGAAGGAAAAACTTGTGTAGTATCAGGCAGTGGCAATGTTGCTATTTACACAATTGAAAAATTACACCAATACGGTGCAAAAGTAGTAGCTATAAGTGATAGTGATGGTTATGTATATGATAAAGATGGTATTGATTTAGAACTACTAAAAGATATCAAAGAAGTTAGAAGATTAAGAGTAAGTGATTATGCAAATGAAAAAAAAGGTGCTGTATATATATCAAAAGTAAATTATGAAAAAGGCACAAATGGAGTTTGGAGTGTTCCTTGTGATTGTGCTTTCCCTAGTGCTACTCAAAACGAACTAAGTTTAGAAGATGCTAAAAATTTACATAAAAATGGTTGTAAATTAATCGCTGAAGGTGCTAATATGCCTTGTACTTTAGAAGCACAAAAATTTATTTTAGATAGTGGAATTTTTTATGCACCTGCTAAAGCTGCAAACGCTGGTGGAGTTGCTACAAGTGGTTTAGAAATGCAACAAAATGCAAATATGACATCTTGGACTTTTGAAGAAGTAGATCAAAAACTTCATGCCATAATGAAAGATATTTATACAAGAACAAGTGAAACAGCTAAAGAATTTGGTTTTGAAAATAATCTAGTAGCTGGTGCAAATATAGCTGGATTTAAAAAAGTTGCAGATGCAATGATAGAACAAGGTTATATTTAAGCTGAAAGCCCTATAAATTAGGGCTTATATATATTAACTTTTTTACATTATTATATCTATTCAATTTTACAAAAAATAGGCACATTATGAAAAAAGTATTGTATATATCTATGTTTAGCTCTTTAATATATGCACAGAATATAACTGGTGTAGAGTTTAAAGGTCTTTACCATTTATCAAATGAACAAGCACAACAAGTTGCTGATTTAAAGCAAGGTGATGAAATCAATGTTTATAAAATCAATCAAGCTATAAAAAATTTATTTTCATATGGTTTTTTTGATGATATTTTTGTAGAAAATTCAAATGGAAAATTAACTTTCAACGTAATTGAAAAACCTTTCATAGCAAAAGTGGATGTTAAAGGAACATCATCAAATGATATGAAACAAATTCAAAGTTTTATATCAATTAAAAAAGGTGAAGCATATAACGAAAAGAAAATAAATGATGCAAAGGAAAAAATAGTACTTTACTATCAATCTCGTGGATATTATGATAGCCTTGTTGAAGTTGATAAAGAAGAATTACCAAATAACGCTGTAGCTCTAGTATTTAACATAAATAGAGGTGAAACTATAAAAATACAAAAGGTTAATCTAGTTGGTTCTGAAAAGCTAAAATACAAACATTTTGACCCAGTAATAGCAAACAAAGAAAAGGAATTTTTAGGTTGGTTTTGGGGCTTTAATGATGGTAAATTATATTCTACTGAATTACCTAATGATCCAGCTAGAATTAAAGATGAATATCTTAAAAAAGGATATCTAGATGCTACTATATCAAATGCATTTTTAGAAGCAAATATGCAAAATTATACTGCTGAACTAACATACTACATATATGAAGGTAAAAGATATAAAATAGAAAGTATTAGCATAGAAAATCCATTAGAAAATGAATTAAAATTAAATATAAAAGATTTAAGAAGCAAAAAAGGTAAGTATGTAAATTCCGAAAAAATAAAATCTGATATAGATTACATATCTACAAAATTCCAAGATAAAGGCTACGCTTTAGTGAATGTTTATCCTGATATAAGCAAAAATGATGAAAGAACTATAATAGATATAGACTTCAAAGTTGAACTTGGAAATAAATACAACATAGGTCAAGTTATAATAAAGGGCAATGATAAAACATTAGATAAAATAATAAGAAGAGAGTTATATTTAACTGAAGGTATGCAATTTAGTAGAACTGATTTAAATGACAGTATATTATCTCTTAAAAAGACTGGATATTTTGATGATGTAAAAATCACACCTCAACCAAATCAACTAGGAAGTATAGACTTATTAGTGGAAGTAAAAGAAAAACCAACTGGTTCTATAACTGGTGGTATAGGCTATAGTACGTCTGATGGATTTTTACTAAATGCATCAGTAAGCGATAGAAATATACTAGGAAGTGGATTGCACGGTGGTATAAACATTGAAAAATCAGATAAAGATGTAACAGGAAAAATATTTTTAAATAACCCTAGAATTTTTGATAGTAAATTTTCATCAGGAATTAGTTTATATAGTTACAAAAGAGATTGGGATACCTATGAAGAATATAACCATGGTTTAGAGCTTAGCTTAGGTAGAGAAATTGGTAGATTCTGGGGAGTTGGTGCCATTTATAATTATGAAAAAAGTGATTTGAGAAAAGCAACATATGAAATGATAAATAGTGGCGAAAAATTAGGAAAATCAACAAAGTCAGCTATAACTCCTTACATTTACTTTGACAATACTGATGATTATTACTTGCCTAGAAGTGGTATATTTGCTAGAGCTGCTTATACTTATGTAGGACTTGGTGGAACTCAAAGATATAAAAAAGCTGCATTTGATTTTAAATATTATAAAGGCTTAAAAGAAGATTTTGATACTGACATAATTTTTAGATTTAAAACTTCTTATAACCACATATTTGATTACAATAAAACACCTATTAACTCTAGATTATACTTAGGGGGTTTAGGTTCTGTTCGTGGATTTGAAAGCGATACAATAAGTCCTAAAGGTATAGGTAAATTAGGAGCTATATATGATAAAGGTGGTGCGAAAAGTTTAAATTCAAGTGTTGAATTAAATTTCCCTTTAATTGATAAATTAAAATTAAGAGGTTCAGTATTTTATGATTATGGTATGATAGGTGAGAAAAAACTTAGTGAAATTAAAAAAGAAAGCGTTGGTTTAAGTCTTGACTGGACAACACCTATGGGGCCATTAAATTTTGTTTTCTCTAAACCTCTAAATAAAAAAGATGGCGATAAAACAAATACATTTGAATTTAGTATAGGAAGTACTTTTTAGGAGAAGTTAATGAATCTTGCAGATATATTTAAAATTAGAAGAACACAATCAAAGCCAAATGAAGCACCAAATCATTGGGTAAAATGTGATAATTGTCATGCTTTAATGTATTACAAAGAAGTTGCAAGTTGCTTTAATGTGTGCCCTAAGTGTGGCTTACATATGAAATTAAGCCCTAGTGAAAGAATAGAAATGCTAGTTGATGAAGGAAGTTTTGTTGAATATGATAAAACTTTAAGAGCAAATGACCCATTAAAATTTGTCGATTCTAAAAGTTATAAAAAACGCTTAAATGAAAGTGAAGATAAGACTGGTAGAACAAGTGCGGTAATTTCAGGCGAATGTAAAATCGGTGGAATTGGCGTTCAATTATGTGTATTTGATTTTTCTTTTATGGGTGGTTCGCTAGGAAGTGTAGAAGGTGAAAAAATAGTTCGTGCAGTTCAACGTGCAATGCAAAAAAAAGAAGCGCTTATAATAATTAGTGCAAGTGGTGGTGCTAGAATGCAAGAAAGCACATATTCACTTATGCAAATGGCAAAAACATCAGCTGCTCTAAAATTATTATCTAAAGAAGGGTTGCCATACATTTCATTACTTACAAATCCAACTTTCGGAGGAGTTTCAGCATCATTTGCTTGGCTTGGTGATTTAGTAATAGCTGAACCTATGGCACAAATTGGTTTTGCTGGTGCTAGAGTTATTAAGCAAACTATAGGAGCTGATTTACCTGAAGGATTTCAAAGTGCTGAGTTTTTATTAGAGCATGGTTTAATTGACGCTATCGTAAAAAGAAGCGAACAAAAAGAATTTATAACTGATTTTTTACGATATTTTAAATGAATTTAAATATTTACTACATACAAAAAAAAATTGATACAAATGAGAGATTAGAGAATAAATATATAAAACTTATCTCTCAATTTGCAAAAATAAATATTAATAATATATTTTCTAAACAAATTGCAAAAGCACATGAAATAGGTATAAACGAGGCTAAAGCAGAATATACTAAAGCCTATAGTCAATATAAAAAAAATTATTCTATAGCTCTTAGTGAAAATGGTAAAAATATAAATAGTTTTGAATTTGCTAATTTATTAAAAGATAAAAATGAGATAAATTTTTTCATAGGTGGTGCTTATGGATTTAATGATGAATTTTTAAATTCTTGTGATTATGTTGTAAGCTTATCAAAACTAACATTCTCCCATGAATTAGCTAGAATATTATTACTAGAACAAATTTATAGAGGAATTTGTATAAATAAAAACCATCCATATCATAAGTAGAAAGGAACAATTATGAAAGCAAAAAATTTTTTAATCTATTCAATATTATATATTATTTTATTTGAAGTAATATTAATATTATTCTTTAATGAATCAATTCTAAACACAAGTATATTTACATTAACAATATTTAATTTTTCATACAATTTAGAATTACAAAATTTAATATGGATTAACATTCCAATAATTATTTATATGATTTTTTCTATAATATATTTTTATTATTCTTTTATGTCGATACATTTTATAAAGAAAAAATTAAAAAAAGATGAATCTAATTTTGAATCTTTTTTAGAAAAATTAGTATTAGATAAAAAGGAAAAATATAGTTTTAAAACTCAAGAATTTAAAAATATAAGTGAATTAATAAAAAATCTATACTATGAACAAATTAATACAAAATCTAATAAACTAAATTCCGCATTAGCTCTAAAGTCTATGTTGAATAATAATGAAGTTTGTGATTTAAAACCTTTTAAGTTAAATAAAGACAATTCATTATATATAAAAAACGAAATCAATAAAGCTAAAACCGATTTAAGTTATGCTTATAATATTATAAAAAATAAAATAGATATAAATAATGAAATTACTCTAAATGCCTACATTAACATATTAAATAATGATATTTATGCAAACATAAAAATGCTCAAAATTAAAAAATCAAAAAACGATGTTCAATTATTGCTAAAAAGATATTATAACGATGAGTTAAAACTTAGCAATGCTGAATTAGAAATTCTAATATCAAGTATAAAATTTGATGAAAATGAATATATTAATATAGCAAAAAAATTATATGAAAAAATAGAATCAAATAGTTTAAAAGCTATTTTTAAAAAAATACAAAATGAAAACAACGAAGCAACACGAGCATATTTATATATATTAGCAAAATTAGCAGAATATGATGAAATAAGAGATATAATATATTCACAAGAAAATAAATTTGATGATTTTGAGTTATTAATATTTTTAAAAGAACAAGGTAAAACATATAATGTTGACAAACTTATTTTCTAATTCTAAACCATTATTTTTAGCACCTATGGCAGGACTTAGCGACCTTGCATTTAGAACTCTAGTTAAGGATTATGATTGCGATGTTACAATAAGTGAGATGATTAGCTCAAATGCCTTAGTATATGAGAGCGAAAAATCATTTAAAATGCTTGAAAAATCACATAATGAAAATCCTTTTATAACACAAATTGCTGGTTCAAACCCTGAAATAATAAAAAAAGCTGTTGATATTATAAATACAAAAGAAAACATACATGGAATTGATTTTAATTGTGGATGTCCAGTAAATAAAGTGATAAAACAGCATGCTGGTTCATCATTATTAAAAGACTTAGATCATTTAAAAAGACTATTAGAAATAATAAAAAAAAATAATAAAACAGGAACCACAAGTGTAAAGATTAGAATAGGATTTGATGAGTGTGAAATAGAAAAAATAATTTTAGCATTAAATGAATTGGAACTAGATTTTATAAGCATTCATGGACGAACTAGAAAAGGTATGTATAGTGCTAAAGTTGATTATAATGCAATAGGACTAGCAAAATCTTTATCAAAAACAAAAATAATAGCAAATGGTGATATATCTTATGAAAACCATAAAGAAGTATTAAAAATTACAAATGCTGATGGACTTATGATAGGAAGAAATGCTATAGGAAATCCTTGGATTTTTTCACAAATCAAAAATAAAAATAAAGAAATAAATAAATCAAAAATAATCCTACATCATTTTGAATTAATGTGTAATTTATATGGCGAATTTGCTTGTTCTATTTTTAGAAAACACCTTCATGAATATTCTAAATGTAGTCCTAATGCTAGCAATTTTAGAGATGAAGTCAATAGAATAAATAATCACACAAAAATGCAAAATATAATAGAGGAATTTTTTCAATGCAAAAACTAATTAAAAGTTTAGATTTAAATGATTACTTAGATGAATTATGTTCAAATTTTGCTAGAGAAAAACCTATTTTTATACAAGGTGATACAAATTTACATTTAAAAAGAATAGAAGAATTATGTGAATATAATTTAAAAGAAATCAAACCTATAAAAGATTTAACAAATAGCCTTAACCACTTAAGTAAAAAAGGTATATTACATTTAGATGAAATAGAAGAATTTATAAAAATAATATCATATTTTAAATATCTTTTCACAATACAATTCAAAAATTCATTTAAAAATTATTTAGATAAAATAATAATTCCAAAAGATATAGAAGAGGTTACAAAATATTTTAAAGATGATAAATTTGATGAAAATTTAGATGAAAAATTAATCACTATAAAAGAAAAATTAAAAGAGCTAAACAATAGAATAAACCAAGAATTAAGAACAATTTTAAATAATTCAAAAATAGCTAGTTATGCAATAGATACACAAATTCATTATATTAATGATACTGAATGTATTCTTTTAAGAGGTGGTTTTTTAAAAATACTTGATGGTAACATCATAGCTAGAAGTAATGGTGGTGGGTTTTATGTAGAACCATTAAGTATAGCAAACTATAAAAATGGGATAAAAAGATTAAATAAAGAAATTGATGAAATAAAATATGAGTATGCTAAAAAATTTAGTGAAATTTTACACAAAAATTTATTATTTTTAAAATTTATAAATAAGGAATTTGATTTAATTGATGGATATATTGCAAGAGTTATTTTTGCTAAAAAAAATGACTTAAACTTTGTAATACCTAGCAATGATGAAAAAATAATTTTACATGAATTTACTCATCCTGTCTTAACAAATCCAAAACCAATAAGTGTAAATTTTAATGAAAATGTTTTACTTATTACTGGTGTTAATGCTGGTGGAAAATCTATGCTATTAAAAAGTATAATGGCTGCTAGTTTTTTATGTAAATATTTAATTCCTATGAAAGTTAATGCTAACAAATCACATATAAGTCCATTTAAAGAATATATTAGCATTATACAAGACCCACAAAATTCTAAAAATGATATATCAACATTTGCTGGAAGAATGCTTGCATTTGCACAAATTAATGGAAAAAGAAATTTTTTATTAGGAATAGATGAGATAGAATTAGGAACTGATTTTGAAGAGGCTAGTTCGTTATTTTTTACACTAATAACGGAACTAAAAAAATATGGAAAAATAATAATAACTACACATCATAAAAGATTAGCAATGTTACTTGCAAAAGAACAAGGTGTAGAATTATTAGCTGCTTTATATGATTTAAAAAATGAAAAACCAAAATATGAATTTTTAGCTGGAATTATTGGCAAATCATACGCTTATGAAACAGCTTTAAGATATGGAATTAGTCCTGGTTTAATAGCTAAAGCCAAAGAAAGCTTTTCTCAAGAAGAACAAAATATTAATGAGATGATAAATAAAAATTTAGAATTAGATGCTAAATTAAAATTACAAATTTCTATAAATGAAAAAAAAGAAGATAAATTAAATAAATTATTAGAAAATTTAAAAGATAAAGAAGCTAAATTAATAGAAGAATATAAAACAAGAAAAAATGAACTAGAAAATGAATATTTTAAAGCTATAAATGCTGCCAAAAAGACCTTAGATTTTACTGATTTAAAAGATAAGCAAAGACAAATCAATGTAGCAAATAATTTAAAAAAAGAAATAAAACCTGATATTATTGTAAGAGAAGAATTTAAAGTCGGAGATTTTGTAAAATATGATAAAATAAAAGGAAAAATTATAGCATTAAATAAAAATATTGCAACTGTTCAAAGCGATATGATAAAATTAAAGCTAGATATATCAATGTTAAAACACTCAGGAAATATTCCAAAACCTGCAAAATCTCAAATCAGTTATGAAAAAAATATTAAAAATGCTAGTGTAAAACTAGATTTGCACGGACTAAGAGTTGATGAGGCTATAGAAAAACTTGATAAATTTATATCTGATGCTCTTATAGCTGGTTTTGATGAAGTGATGGTATATCATGGAATAGGAACTGGAAAATTAGCTATGGCTGTAAAAGAATTTTTAAATGCACATAAAAACATAAAAAGTTTCAGTGATGCTCCTGCTAATCAAGGTGGATTTGGTGCAAAAATTTTAAAATTATAGGAATTTCATGAAAAAAATAAAAAAAAGTATATATTTTTTAGTCTGTATTTTTTTAATACTAAACCTTTATCTTTTTATGGATTCTAAAAAATATATTAAAGTATTTGCGGAGAATTATTTTAACTCATTAAAAGATAAACATAATGATTTCACTAAATTTAGAATAATTGACAATAAAATAATTACTATAAATGGTGTTAATCCTAATTTAGACGAAGAACAAATAAAAGAACTAGCAAACAAAAATAAAATTTTTAATTATTTAAAAACAAATAAAGATAATTTTGACATAACATATTATGTGCTATATAAAAATTATTTTCAAGGTTTTCAAGAAGAATTTAAACTTGACAATGCTAATACATACCAGTTTTACATATCATTTTTAATAAATATATGTTTATTAATTTTTATATTTATACTACACAAGCAAAGGAATATAACTGAAAATCAATATATAAAAACAATCGCTACTTGTAATAAAAAAATAGAAAAATTAGAACTTGAAGCAAATATAGATAATTTAACACAATTAAAAAATAAGAAAAATTTAGAAAAAAATATAAATATAATGAAAAATCCTAAAATATTATTAGTAGATATTGATGAATTTAATAAAATAAACAATTATTTTGATTCTGAAACTGCAAATGATTTATTAAAACATATCGCATTAATAATAGATGATTTTGCTAAAGAAAACAATATGCAAATATATAGAGTTAATGGTGATTTATTTGCTTTGCTAGAGGATAGTATTGATGATGAAAAAAGATATGAATTTTTAAGTAAAAAATTAATAGAAGAACTAGCTAATAAAGATTTAAGTATAGAATATAACAATCAAACAATAAACATTATTTTAACAGTTACTATGGGATGTTGTGTTGATGATGATGACATACTAAAAAAAGCCATGGTAGCTCTAAAAAAAGCAAAATTAAATAATAAAAATTTCGTTTGCTATTCTAAATTTATAGATAATGAAACAAATTATTTTAACACTATAAATACAAATCAAATTTCAATAGAAAATATACATAAAAATGAAATTTTACCATTTTTTCAACCAGTATTTGATAAGGATAAAAATATAACGCATTACGAAACTTTAGTGAGAATGACTAAAAAGACAAAAGATGGTATTAAAATAATATTACCAGATGAATTCTTATTAAGTACCATCAAAATGAAGCAATATAAAATAATAGAAGAATATATTTTTGAAAAAGTAATACAGATTTTACTTGAAAATAACAATATTATTTTAAGCATAAATTTAAGCAGTCAAAATATGAATGATAGTATAAAAAATAATGAATTTATAACACTTTTAAGAAAAAATATGCTGGGTAATAGACTAATAATAGAAATCATTGAAGATGAAAAAATGCCTAAAAATGAAAAAATAAAAGACTTTATAAAAAGAACTAGAGAATTAGGATGTAAAATAATAATAGATAATTTTGGTTATGGTACTAACAATTTTGCTTATTTAGTAGAATTAATGCCTGATTATATTAAATTCCATTCTAATATCATAAAAAATATTAATGCAAGTGAAAAAAATGCAAATATAGTAAAAGCTATAGTATCATTTTCTAAAGAATTAGGTATAAAAACAATAGCAAAACATATTAGCGATGAAAAAATACTTCAAAAATGCATAGAATTAGAAATTGACGAATTTCAAGGCTTTTATCTAGGAAAACCAAGTCCTACTTTTAGTTTAAATGAAATTGACTTAGAATTTTATAAAATAAAGGAGTAAAATGCTTAAAAAAATTTTTTTAGAATTATTAAAAGAAAAATCTATAACACCAGATGCAAAAAAATGTTTTGATATTACTAAAAATTTTTTAGATAACTTTAAATGTGAATACATAAATAAAGATGGTACAAGTAATCAAATTTTAAGTAAAATATACAATGATACTGGGATACATTTTGCATTTTGTGGTCACATTGATGTTGTCCCTGCTGGAGATGGTTGGGATAGCGATCCATTTTTACCAGTTGAAAATAATGGAATAATAACTGCAAGAGGCACACAAGATATGAAAAGTGGTGTTGCTGCATTTTTATATGCTTGTAAAAAATTTAATGGAAAAAACATAAGAAAAATTAGCATTATTTTAACAAGCGATGAAGAAGGTGATGGAAAAAACGGAACAATATTAGCACTTGAATATTTAGCAAAAAACAATGATTTACCAGACTTAGCAATAGTAGCTGAACCTACTTGCGAAAAATATTTTGGAGATAGTATTAAAGTTGGTCGTAGAGGTAGTATACATGCAAATATAAAAATTATAGGAAAACAAGGACATGCCGCATACCCTGAAAAATGTATCAATCCTGTCCATATAGGAGCAAATGCCTTATCATTAATAGCTGGAAAAAATTTAGATGAAGGAAATGAATTTTTTGAACCTAGTAAGATAGTCATAACAAATTTAAAAGCTGGTATAGGTGCTTCTAATGTAACACCTAATGATTTTTTAATAAGCTTAAACGTTAGAAATTCACCACTTACAAATAAAGATGATTTAGAAAAATATCTAAAAAAATGTTTAGGAAATATTAATTATGAACTAGAAATAAAACAAGGTTCTGAACCATTTTATACAAACACTGATAGTAAATTAATAAAAACATTAATAAAATCACTTAAAGATATGGGAATAGAAAATCCAAATTTAAATACAAAAGGTGGTACGAGTGATGCTAGATTATTAGCTAAATTTGGTGTTGAAGTATGTGAAATAGGTGTTGTTAATGACAAAATACATGCAGTTAATGAAAGTGTAGAATTTGAACAAGTTGAACTGTTAAGCGAGTGTTTGTTAAAATTATTAAATAATCTTTGATAAATAAAAAGGGGGATAAAATGCTTATTGACAGTGAAATTAAACTAATTCAAAAAGAACTAAATGATGATTTAGGTAGGGGTGATTTATTTTCACAATTAGGTGAATTTAACGATATTAATGCTTCTTTAAAGGCTAAAAGCGATGGTGTTTTTGCAGGCGAACCTTATTTTAAAGAAATTTGTAAAATACAAAACATTAATTGTGAATTATTTATAAAAGATGGTGAAAAATTTAAAAAAGGTGATATTCTAGCAAAATTAAAAGGTAAAAAAAATATAATATTATTAACCGAAAGAACGCTTCTAAATTTTGTACAACACGCTAGTGGTATAGCTACTAAGGTTAATAAAATGAAAGAATTAATAAAAGATTATAACGTAGCATTACTAGATACTAGAAAAACAAGACCTGGTCTTAGAGTGTTTGAAAAATACGCAATTCGCTGTGGTGGCGGACAAAACCATAGACTTGGCTTAGATGATTGCATAATGATTAAAGATACACATTTAGCTGGTGTTGATAATATTGTTGATTTTATAAAAACACTAAAAACAAAAATACCATATTACACTCCAATAGAAATAGAATGTGATACCTTAGAACAAGTAAAAGAAGCCTTTAAAACGGATGTAAATGCTGTTTTATTAGATAATATGAGTCCTAAAGAATGTGCTGATATAGTAAATTTAAAAAACAAATTAGGTTTAAAAATAAAACTAGAAGCTAGTGGTAACATTACCGAGGATACAATCGTAGAATACGCAAAAAGTGGAGTTGATGTGATAAGTAGTGGAGCTAATATTTATAAAGCTACTTGGGTTGATTTTTCTTTAAGACTTAGTGAGTAATCGGTTATAAAATAACCGATTATAAAATTACTTTAGAGTTACAATATAAGCTGCAAGTGCTTTCATATCATCTTCGCTAAGATTTTTAACTTGTAATTCCATAGTTTTCTTAGCTTTTCCACCAAGTGTTCCAGCTTTATAACCTTGTAAAGCTTCTAAAATTGTTTTTTCATCTAAAGTATTGATGATAATTTCTGCACCTGGAGCTTTTTTCTCAGCTGCTTTACCGTGACAGGCAATACATTTTTTAAATAATGTAGCTCCATCGCTAGCAATTGCTGCAGTGCTTAATAAAGATAATGCTGCTAAACTTAATAATACTTTTTTCATAATATCTCCTTTTTAATAATTAAGCACTAATTGTATCTTATTTTGATAAACAATTAATATTTATTAAATAGTATTTATAAAACATATAAATACTATTTAATTTTTTATACATTATAAACCTAATTGAATTTCGCCAGAAAATAAATATCCTAAATGATTAGTATTATTTAAAGTTACGATTTTAAATAAATCATCGTTAAATTCAACCACATTTATACAAGTATTATCCTGTAAAATATTCCAAAATGAACTAAGAGGTGCATTCAAAAAATGTGCTAACAATACTTTATTAACAGCATCGTGTGCAAAAAAAGCTATAGTTTTACCATCGTATTTTTTAGCAAATTCAACAACACAAGGTAAAGCTCTATTTAAAATATCTTGTAAATTTTCACCATTAGGCATTTTTACTAAATGTGGTGTTTGTTTCCACATTTTAAGTAATTCTTTATCCATTTTTTCTACTTCACTAGATAATTTTCCTTCCCAAGTACCGTGATTAATCTCTAATAATCTTTCATCTTTAATAACTTGTTTATTATGAAATTTTGCACTCTCACAAGCTGTTTCATAAGCCCTTTTCAATGGACTTGCAATAAATTCATCAATCTTTATTTTTTTTAATGCATTAGATAATAATTTAGCTTGTTCTTTTCCTAACTCGCTTAAATCAGTATCAATTTGTCCTTGATAACGACCCTCTTTATTCCAATTAGTTTGCCCATGTCTTAATAAAATTATCTTAGTCATCACAAATCTCACTACAATCTATAAGTTTTACACCATGAACCCCAGCTATATCACAAATATTCTTAAAATCAGCCTTTAATGGTTTTTTATTTATACTTATAGCCATAATATTTTCACCACTTTTATGAGTTTTACTAACCTGCATACTTGAAATATTTATTCCAGCATTACCTAACGCAGTTCCTATCAAACCTATCATTCCAGGAACATTATCATGTGGTATTAACAACAATACTCCACTTGGCTCAAATTTAATTTCGTACTCATCAATAGCCGTGATATAAGCACTTTTATCAGACATTAAAGCACCTGTTATTTCGTGTTCTCCTAACTCACTAATAATTGTTACTTTTATTGAATTAACATTATAATCACTTTTTTGTTCTACTAAATGAATACCTCTTTCTTGTGCTATCATAGGTGCGTTAACAATATTAATTCTTTCTTGCAATATTGAATTCAATAAACCACAAAGCATCATTTGATTTAGTGCTCTAGTATCTAAATCTTTAAATACATTAGAATATTCAATTTTTACTTCTTTTATAGGAGAATTTGTAATAGCACACGCAATATAACCTAATGCTTTTACTAAATTAAAATAAGGTTTAATTTTATTTAACATATCAGGGCTAACTGGCACGGCATTTAATGCACTAGCTACCATTTGTCCATTTAATGCTTCTTTTATAGCGATAGCAACATCAACAGCTACTCCTTCTTGAGCTTCTATTGTAGATGCACCTAAATGCGGGGTTAAAACTACATTATCTAATTTTGTAATTTCATGTTCACCAAGCGGCTCACTAGGGAATACATCAAGTGCTGCACCTGCAACCTTACCTTCTTTTAATGCCACTACTAAATCATCTAAATTTATACACTCACCCCTAGCTGCATTTATGATTCTAACGCCTTTTTTCATCTTTGCTATGCTATTTTTATTTATCATTCCTTTTGTTTCATCTGTTAAAGGTAAATGAAGTGTTAAAAAATCAGCATTTGCTAATACCTCATCCATTTCACATTTTTTTACACTTAATTGTTCTGCTCTTTCATTGCTTAAATAAGGGTCATACGCTAATACTTTCATACCAAATGCTTGTGCCCTACTAGCTACGCCTGCACCAATTCTTCCAAGCCCTAAAACACCTAAAGTTCTATCTTTTAATTCTAAACCTAAAAATGACTTTCTATCCCAGCGTCCAGCTTTCATACTAGCGTGTGCTTGTGGGATAGCTCTTGTTAAGCTAAGCATTAGTGCCATAGTATGTTCAGTAGCAGCATTAGTATTACCATTTGGAGCATTTAAAACTATGATACCTTTTTTTGTGGCAGCTTTTATATCAATATTATCAACACCAACACCTGCTCTACCTATTACTTTTAAATTTATTGCTTTATCCAATACTTCTTCAGTAATTTTAGTAGCTGATCTTACTATTACAGCATCATAATCTTTAATAATTTCTAATAACTCTTCATATGAAATTTTTGGAATTTCAGTAATTTTACAAGTTTTTTCTAAAATTTTTACACCTAATTCACTAACACCATCCAATACGAGAATCTTATGCACTTCTATCTCCTTTTAATTAAATATGTATAAAATGTAGTTTAGTAAAAAATATTAATAAATAATATATTTTTTTTAAATTTGATGATTAATGAGTATATTTTACACAAAATAAAATAAAACAAATATAAATACAAAATAGTTATATAATTTTTCATATTTTCATAAAATATTAATTTTATTTTTTACAAAGATTACTTTTTTGATTTTTTATTTTCTTTTAAATATTTTTCTAATTTTTTTCTAGCCTGATAACCAATTTTTTCTATAAACAAATGACCATCTAAATGATCATTTTCATGTTGTATTGCAACTGAAAGTAAGCCACTAGCTTCTAGTGTACTTATATTACCGTATCTATCATAAAAATCTACTCTAATATTTTCATGACGAATAACTTCTTCAAAAAAACCTGGAACACTAAGACAACCTTCCTCATAAATTTGAGTTTTATCATCTAAAGGTGTAATTTTTGGATTGATAAATTCAATTAAATCATTTTTATCTTGAACTTCATTATCATTAATTAAATTTATAATAAATATTCTAAAAGGTTTTCCTACTTGAATTGCAGCTAAGCCTATACCACTAGAAATAATCATTGTGTCATACATATTATCTAATAATTCATGTAAATTCGCATCAAAATCTTTTACTTCTTCACTTCTTACAAACAATGCTTTATTTGGATATTTTAAAATATCAAGTATCATTAACAACCTTTTTATGAGTTAAAAACAAATTATATTAAACAATAATAAATTCTAGGCTTTTTAAGCCTAGAATTTTAAATTTTGCCGCCTTCTACAACAACACTTTCTTTATCAATATCAGTTCCATAAACAGGTGCTAGAGTTTCATCATAATTTTTGTGGAAGAATTGCTCTTCGCCTAGTTTTACTATCTCATTATTTAGCCATTCTAAAAGCTCTTTATTGCCTTTTTTAACAGCAGGTGCGATTACATCAATATCTCCTAATTCACTAATACCTACTACAAAATCAGGATTGTTTTTAACCCAAGCAAAAAGCAAGGTATTATCGTGTGCTAGTGCAGCACCTCTGCCATCTAATAATGCTCCAAAAGTTTCAGTATTTTGATCGTATTTTGCTAGATTTACTCCGTTTTTATTTTTTGTAAAATACGCATCAGCAGTTGTGCCTTTATTTACGATTAGAGTTTTTCCATCTAGTTCTTTAATGTCTTTAATCTCTGCATTTTTAGGACTTGCAATGCCTAATGAAACTTTCATATAAGGTAATGCAAAATCAACAACTCTTGCTCTTTCAGGTGTTTTTGTAAAATTAGCTAAAATAATATCAACTTTATCAGATTGTAAAAACTCAACCCTACTAGCAGCTTCAACAGGAACTAAGGTTAATTTATCTTCACTACCTAATAAATCTTTAGCAATTCTTTTTGCAAAATAAATATCATAGCCTTGAAACTTACCTTCTTTATCAACAAAGCCAAATGGTGGTTTATCAGCAAAAACGCCTATTTTAATATTATCGCTAGTTTTAATCTCTTCAATATTTCTAGCATTAGCAAAACAGGTTAGTAAAGCCCCTGCAACAAGTGATAAAATAACTTTTTTCATAATTTCTCCTTTAAATAAAATCGTCTATAATTCTACACATAAAAAATTAATAAAAGATAATTTTAATCCTTTTTAAATTCAAACATATTTAAAAATTGCTTAGCTCTATTAGTTTGCGGATTTGTAAAAAACTCTTCAGGACTTGCAATTTCAACGATTTTGCCACTATCCATAAAAATAATTTTATCAGCTACAGCTCTAGCAAATGCCATTTCGTGAGTTACTATTAGCATTGTTTTTTCTTCTTTTGCAAGATTTAATAATACATCTAAAACTTCTCTTACTATTTCAGGATCAAGCGCAGCCGTAACTTCATCAAAAAGCATAATTTCAGGATTCATACATAAAGCTCTAACTATTGCAATTCTTTGTTTTTGACCGCCACTTAGCTCTTTTGGATAGGCGTTTTGTTTATGTTCTAAACCAACTTTTTGTAATAAATCTAGGGCTTGTTTTAAAACTTCATCTTTTTTACGCTTTTGAACTTTCATAGGAGCTAATAAGATATTTTCAAGCACATTTAAATGGTCAAACAATTCATAGCTTTGAAACACCATTCCAACATATTTTCTAATCTCTTGCCAGTTTTTATAATCTTTATTAATTATTTCATTTTTTATATAAATATTTCCACTAGCTATATTTTCAAGTCCATTAATACACCTTAAAGTTGTGCTTTTCCCGCAGCCACTAGGCCCTACTAAAACAACAACTTCGCCTTTATTAACTTCAAAAGAAATATCCTTTAAAGCGTGGTTATTGCCGTAAAATTTATTAATATTTTCAAGTTTTAAAATACTCATTAACTCCACCTTTTTTCTAGTATTTTTGATATTTTTGATAAGGGATAACAAATTATAAAATATATAAAAAATATAATTGTATAAATATATAAAGGTGCTATATTGCTAATAAATAATGTAACTTCTTTTAATTGATTACCTATTGCTAAAATATCTACAACACCTATTAAATAAGCTACTGAAGTAGTCTTAATCATACGGCTTAATAAATTTATTACACTTGGAATCAACCTTCTTGTAGCGAGTGGTAAGATAATAAATCTATATGTCTGATACTTACTAAGTGCGAGTGCGACTGAACTCTCAAATTGGTGTTTTGGTATACTAGTAATTGCTCCTCTTACTAAATCCATCATTTCAAATACACCCCAAATTATAAATACAATTATGCTAGCACTAACAGCATTTATTTGTAAATTTAACCATTTTGCAAAACCAAAATATACTAAAAAAAGCCACACAATAATAGGCATAAATCTAACTATTTCAAGAATTATTTTTAAAATATAAAAAATAATTTTATTTCCCAAACTCATAAAAACGCCTAAAACAAGCCCACCTATAATTGAGAAAAATATAGATACAAAAGATATAAACAAAGTAACCTTTAAACCTTCATAAAGCCTTGAATAAATTGATAAATCAAATAATATTTCAATCATTTTTTAATCCTTGCTTCAAACCAAGTTAAAAATAATGAAAGCGGTAAAATCATTATAAAATAAGCAACACAAAGCATAAATAAAGCTTCATTAGTTACATAGTAAAGTCCTATTATATCTTTTGCTGTGTAGACTAAATCAGCTAAAGCTATTACGCTTACTACTGATGTTTCTTTTAATAAAAATATTATATTTGCACTAATTCCTGCCATAGATACTCTTAAAGATAATGGTAAAATTATGTAATATAAAATTTGATTTTTATTTAAAGCTAAAGCATATCCACTCTCTATTTGATGTTTGCTAACGGCGTTTAAACCTGATTTCAAACTCTCAGCCATATAACTTCCACCTAAAAATGCAAGTCCTATTACACCACAAGTAAAGGCTTCAAACTTAATACCTAATTTTGGCAAAGCATAATATAAAAAAAACAAATGAATTAAAAGTGGGGTATTTCTTGAAAGCTCTATATAAGCATTACAAATTAATTTTAAAAACCTTAGTTTATGTAACTCAACCCACATACAAAATAAACCTATTAAAAATGATAAAACTATGCCATAAAATGCTAGTTTTATAGTAAGGACTAATGCGTCTATATACATTGGATAAAATTCTTTAATAATACTAAAATCCATAAAAATCCTAAAAAATAAATTAGTTAAAATATATCTTTTTTTATTAAATAATTTAAATTTATATCTAAATTACTTTATAAAACTATATTTTTTACAAGCAACTTCATAACCTAAATCACATGATTTTTTAAAATACTTCTTAGCACTTTTTAAATCATTTTTAATATCATAATAAATATATGCTAGATTATTACAGCTTATACCATTTTTTTTATTACAAGCATTCGTATAGAGTTTAATAGCCATATCGTAATTTTTACTCATTCCTAGACCTTTTTCATAAGAATAAGCTAAATTATTACAAGCACCAGTATTACCTAAATTACAGCCTTTTCTGTAATATATATTTGCTTTTTTTAAATTTTTCTTAATATCAATACCCCACTGATAAGCATATCCTATTTCATTACAAGCAAATGAGTTTTTATCCTCTTCACAATACATATTTAATTCACTAATTCTATCATAAGAAAAAAGACTTAAATTTAGTAAAAAAACTAAAAATAAAATATTTTTCAAATAATCTCCTTTAATAAACTAAATTAAATCTCTTTTATAAATTGATTTTAGCTTTCTATCTATTTTATAACAAATTTCATAAATAGCCGGAACAGCAAATAATGTTAAAATAGTAGAACTAATCAAACCACTAATTACAGCTATAGCCATAGGAGAATTACTCTCATATCCAGCACCATGTGATATAGCTAAAGGAAGCATTGCAAAAATCATAGCAATCGTAGTCATTAATATCGCTCTAATTCTTTTTTTACCAGCTACCTTCAATGCTTGTTTAACATTCATACCACTATCACATAATTTATTAGCCACATCAATAAGTAAAATAGCGTTTTTTCCAACCATACCAAACAATAATATCAACGCTACTAAAACAAATAATGAAAATTGATTATTTGTAATAAATAAACCTATACAAGCACCAGCAAATGCTAAAGGCATAGTAAGCATTATAACGAAAGGAACTATTAAACTTTCATAAAGAGCAGCTAATACTAGATAAATAAGAGTAAATGCTAAAACCATAACAATAATAAATCCCATAATTGTTTCATCTAATAATTCAATAAAACCTACAAATCTATAATTTATATTATTGCTATCTATGATATTATCAATATTATCTAAAATTTGTTTTTTAACATCGCCTAAAGAGATATTATCAATACCTGAAGTAATTTTTATAGAACGTTCTTTATTAAATCTATTAATACTACTATTATCTTTAATTTGTTTTATAGTAACAATACTATTTAATCCAATTATATTTCCATCTAAAGTTTTAATTTGTATTTTATCAAGAGTGTTTATATGTTCTTTTTGTTCCTTACTTAAAGCTATATAAATATCTTCGCTATCATTTATATTATCTAAAACACCTATTTTAACATTAGCAAAAGCTGTTTGAATAACCTGTGATAATTCTAATATATTAACATTTAATTTTCTTGCTTTTTCTCTATTAATATGTATTGCTAAAACATTAGAAAATGCATCTATATCATCTTCAACATCTACTACTCCATCAATCTCATTTAATAAATTTTTAACTTTTCTGCTTGCACCTACTAACGATGTAAAATCATCACCTAATAATACAAATTGTATAGGTTCATCAACTCCAGCACCTTCAAATTTAGGAATTTCTAAAACTTTTACTTTATATTTTTGGAAATTTATGCTATTTCTAAGATTTTGAACGACTTCGCTTTGTCTTAACTTCCTATCTTCTAATGGTTTTAATTTAACATAAATTTTAGCTTTTTTTCTATCCTTAGCCTCATCATAACCTATTAACAAATAAGCATAATCTACATTTTCATTTGATTTTATTTGATTTAATGCTAACATTCCTTGTTTTTGCATAGTATATATTGACACATCTTCCTTAGCATCAATTTGAACTTGTAATTCGCTATCATCTTCCATAGGTAAAAAATTTAAACCAACTTTAGAAGCTAAAGAAAAAGATATAAAACAAATAAATAATATAATAAATACAAAAATCTTCTTATATTTTAAAATATAATCTAATATATTCTCATATGAATTTTCTAATTTTTCAAAATATTTTTCAGTTTTTTTATGAAAAATACTTTCATTAGTATTTAAAAACCTAGCACTAATAGTTGGTATTAAAAATATACATACCAAAAAAGAGATTATCACACCAAACGCAACACTAAGTCCTAATGCATTAAAAAATAATCCTGGAATACTATTCATAAAAGATATAGGTATAAAAACACACAATAATACAACACTTATACTAAATACTGAAAATGCTATTTCTTTAACACCTGCATAACTAGCTAATAAAGCATTTTTTTCTAAATGAATTTTTTTACTAATATTTTCAATAACCACTATAGCATCGTCGATAAAAATACCTATTGATAAAGTAAGCGCTATCAATGTTAATCTATTTAAATCATAACCAAATAAATATATTAAAAAAAAGCTAGAGACAATAGATGTTGGAATAGCTATACTTGCAATTATAGTAGCACTTAAATTTCTTAAAAATAAAAACACAATTATAATTGTTAAAAATACCCCAAAACACATATCAAATACAACTTGATATATATGCTTTTTAATATTATCTGACTTATCATAAACAACTGTTATATTAACATCTTTATATTTTGCTTGTATATTTTTTAAGGCTTCTTTAGTATTTTTTATAGCTTCTAATGTATTATAACCTGATACTTTTTTTAATTCAAATAAAACCCCGCTATCACCAGCATAATAAGCATAACTATCATAATTTATATAATCTCTTTTTATAATAGCTATATCTTTTAATAATATTCCTGGTCCGATTCTCAAATTGCCAAGTTCTTCTATACTATTTGAATCAAAATATCCTTTTATACTTATATTTTTATCATTATTTTCTATACTACCTAAATAATTTTTAAAATTTTGACTTTTTATTAGTTGTGTTACTTCTAAAGTATTTAAATGGTATTTATTTATTTTATTAATATCAAGCTCAATTTTAATATCATTCTTTAAAAATCCTATATTATTAACATCTCCAATACCTTTTATTCGTTGAAAATCAGGCATTATCTCATTATCAACCAAATTCATAAAATCAGAATCGTTCATCTTATAACTATTTACAAAAATACTTATTACTGATCCAGCATCACTTGATACCTTTTCAACATTTGGAGTAAATTCAAATTTTAACTTAGAAACTTTTTCTCTTATATCATTAACAGCTACTTCTAAATCTCTACCTAGCTCGAATTCAACATGTATAACACTTAAATTATTAAAACTTTTTGAAGAAATTTTCTTAACCTGACTAACACTAGATATAGCATTTTCAATCTTACTTGTAATCTGTGAATTTACATAATTCAAATCAGCATTAGCATAAGTTGTAATCTTAATCAAAGGGATATTAACATTAGGATATAAATTTACAGGCATAATAAATAAAGATAAAATTCCAAACAACAAAAATGCTAAGAACAACATTAAAACTGTAATAGGTCTATTAATAGCTAACTTTAACATTATTTATCCGTTATTATATAACCTTCGCCAAAAGAACCTATTTTTATATCTTTTGCCAAAACTTCTGCATAAACTTTTCTAGTTTTCATATCAATATTAGGATATATTTTACTAATTTTTCCACTAATTTTCAAACCATCTAACATATACTCATAAGTATCACCAACTTTTACCAAATTCACATATTTTTCATCAAAACTAAGTAATAATTTAACATCAGGATAAGAATCAAGAATAAACAAAGGCTGGGCAACTCCGCCAACACCCTCTCCTACTTCTATAAATTTAGCAGTAATAACACCATCAAAAGGTGCTTTTAACTGTTTTTGACTTATTAAAGTTTTATATTTTGAAATGTTAATTTTAGCTGCTCTTAATTTATTACTAGCTTCATCTTTTTTAAAACTTATTTCATCTAAATTTTGTTTATTAATTACTGACTCAACTTGTTTGTAACGAGATAAAGTATTATTAGCAAATTTTAAAGCTGTATTAGCTAAATCTAAATCAACCATAGAACTATCAAGTCCAACTTGTTCTATTGCATAATCTAAATTTAGCAAAATATCATCCTTTTTTACACTATCGCCAACACTAACATATATATTATCAACAATACCTACCGATGGTAAAGCTAATTTTGCACTTTTTTGTGCTACAACATCAAAACTAGCATATATGCTATCCGAATATAAATTTATAGCGAATAAAATAAATAATATTTTCTTCAAATCATACTCCTAAAACTCAACAACAGCATTGCTAATCAAAATACCTTGTTCTAACAATAATTTAGCTTTTTCTATCTCATACTTACTTTTACTAAGACTTAAATTAGCATTAGCACCATATAACTTTCCTAAAGCATCTAAATACTCTACATAACTTAACAACCCTGCTGTATATTTTTTTTCTATACTATTAAATGCAATATCACTAGCTTTTAATATATTTTCATTTGCCTTAATTTCTTCTTCAATAATAGTTAATTTTTCTTTTATTAATCTTATATTTTCTTTATTTTTTCTAATTGATTGATTTTCTAAATTTTTAGCTGCTAATTCTTCTAATTTTGCACTTTCAAAAAATTTCTTATCAGCACCAAATGAAAAAATATTCCATGAAAATCCAAATATAAAAGTATTACTAATCATATTCTCCTTAGCTTTAGATTTTACTAATACATCAAGTGGTGCAAAAATTTCATAATCATAATTTAATCTAGATTTTGTAAAAATATTTTTAACAAAAATCTTAGGTAAAAAATTAGAAAAAGCTACATCTTTATTTAATGAACTCATCTCTTGCTTAATTTTATTTATTTGCACTTCATAAGAATTTGTTAAATTATCATTGTATGATATTAAAGAGCCTTTCGTTGGAATATAATTTTCGTTAGTTATAACATAAATTATACTTTTTATTTCTTCTTGCTGAAACTGACTTTGTTTTAAATCATTTTTTTCTAATTCAACTCTAGCTTTAAAAATTTGCAATTCATCATTATTTTTCAAACCAACACTAACAAGTTTTGATAAACGATTCAATGCTGCAGTTAAATAATCAATATTTTGCTTTTTAAATTTAATATTATCATCAAGAGTTAAGTATGTATAATATAACTTTGTTAACTCTAACTCTAATTCATTTTTATTTTTTTCTAATTCAACCTTATTTAATTCATAATTTTTTTCAGCTAATTTTATATTAGAACTTCTTTGTCCATCATACAATAAAACATCTAAAACTAAAGAAGCATTCATAGTATTTTTCGGTAAAATCAAATATCTATCTTTATCAAAACTATAATAATTAAGCTCTAAATTTAAGCTAGGAAGATATTTTAATTTAATACCCTCTGATTTTTTTAATGTACTATCAACAATATATGATTTAGCTTTTAATTGTTCGCTATTTTCTACTAAATTTAATATTTCTTTTAAACTTTTAGCACATAAAAATGAACTAAAATTTAAAATACATAAAAAAAATATTATTTTTTTCATAAAACTCCAATATAAAAATAATGAGTGATATTATCCAAAACTTGCTAACATTTTCTTAAAATCTAAAGGAAAAATATGAAATCAAGCATAGTAATACTAGCAGCTGGTTTTGGCACTAGAATGAATAGTAATTTAGCAAAACCTTTGCATACAATTTGTGGGAAATCTTTAATTAAAATTATTATTGAAAATGCTTTGCAACTTAGTGATGATATAACTTTGATTTTACACCATCAAGCAGACGCTATAAAAGAGCATTTAAAAGATTATTCTAATTTAAAATATATATATCAAGATATGCAAAATCATAAAGGCACAGGCGGGGCTTTAATAAATTATGAGCCAAAATACGAAGAAGCGTTGATTTTAAATGCTGATATGCCTTTAATTACATTAAATAGTCTAAAAATTATAGCTAATACAAATTCTAAAATAGTTTTAAGCACTTTTAATAAATATAGTGCTAATTCTTACGGAAGAGTGATTAAAGAAAACGATAAAATAAGTAAAATTGTAGAGACAAAAGATGCAAACAATGAAGAATTAAAGTGCACTTTATGTAATGCTGGAATTTATAAAATCAGTAAAGATATATTAAAAACTTACATTCCTAAGCTAAACAACAACAACGCTCAAAAAGAATATTATCTAACTGATATTATCAAAATGGCTATAGATGATAAAATAAGCGTTAGTGAATGCACCTTTGATGAGATTGAGTTTTTAGGCATTAATAATAAATTAGATTTAGAACAAGCCGAGCAAATTATGCAAAAAAGAATAAAAGATGAATTGCTTATAAATGGCGTTATTATGCATAATAAAGATAGTATTTTCATAGAGCTTGATACACAAATTAGCAATGATTGTGAGATTGAAAGCGGAGTTGTGATTAAGGCAAATTCTATTATAAAAAGCTCAAAAATCTTAGCAAATAGCGTTATAGAAAATAGTGAGATAATTAATTCAAGCATAGGGCCAATGGCTAGAATTCGTCCAAAATGCGTTATTAAAGATAGTAAAATCGGTAATTTCGTAGAATGCAAAAATGCAAAATTAGAAGATGTAAAAGCTGGGCATTTAGCTTATTTAGGAGATTGCGAGATTAGTAGCGGTGTAAATATTGGCTGTGGTGTGATAATTTGTAATTACGATGGCAAAAACAAGCACCTAAGCAAAATCGGTAAAAATGTCTTCATAGGCTCAAACTCAAACCTAATAGCACCAATTAACATACCTAGCGATACTTTAATTGCAGCAGGTAGCACGATTAGCAACAAAGACGCTGCTAAATTAAAAGCAAAAGATTTATTTATAGAGCGTAATAAAGGCGTGATTTTTAATAATTTTAAGGATTTTTAATGAAAGTATTATTATGTGTTAGTGGAAGTATTAGCTTTTATAAAAGCTTTGAGTTAATTTCTATGTTTAAAGAAGAAGGAATTAAAGTAAAAGCTTTATTAAGTGATGGGGCTTTGAAATTCGTAAATAAATTAGCTTATGAAGCATTATGTGAAAGCGTTTTAACAAGTGAGAATGAAAGTTGGGAAAACGACAAAAATCACATAATGTTTTCAAAAGATTGTGATGCTGTTGTATTTGCTCCTGCTAGTGTTAATTCAATAAATAAACTAGCTAATGGAGTTTGTGATAATGTATTTTTAAGCACCTTAATTGCTTCAAACAAACCACTAATAATAGCACCTGCAGCAAATACTAATATGTATTTAGCAAGTCAAACTCAAAAAAGCTTAGAATATTTAAAGAGTTTAGGTGTGAAAATAGTAAAGCCAATTAGCAAAACCTTAGCTTGTAAAGAATTTGGCATAGGAGCTTTAGCTAATACAAAAGATATTTTTCTAGCAACTTTAAGAGAAATTTATAAAGATAAATTCTATATGGGAAAAAATATTTTAATAACAGGCGGCGGCACTCGTGAGAGCATTGATTTGGTAAGAAATATAGGAAATTATTCAAGTGGAACTATGTCAGATGCACTAGCTAAACAAGCTTATTTAAGGGGTGCAAATGTGGTGTATTTAAAGGCTAGATGTGATGAGATTAAAAATGAAAATTTCACACAATTAAGCTACGATACAAGTGCTGAATTAAAAGCCTTAATGCAAGATTATAAAGAATTTGATTATTTATTTATGTGTGCTGCAGTTAGTGATTTTATCCCTATCAAACAAGAAAGAAAAATAAAAAGAGATGAATTTGATGAAGAATTTAATATCAAAATAAGACCTAATGATGATTTATTAGCTACTTTTAATTTTTCTGGTAAAAAAATCGGCTTTAAACTAGAGTGTGATGAAAAGACTGCCTATGATAATGCAAAAAAAGCTTTAGTAAATAAAGGTTTAAGCTTATTATGTCTTAATATTTTAGGAGAACATACTCAATTTGGCTCAAGTAAAAACGAGATATTTTTCTGTGATTATTCAGGCATTAGTGAAGGGTATTTTGATACTAAAGAAAACTTAGCAAAAATTATTTTTGATAGAGTAAAAGCTGATGTTTAATGATGTTTTACCAATTAAATTTAAAGTAATTGATAAATTAATGTTTAATCGCTACAAATTATTAATTGGTAAAAAAGAATTAACCACAAAATCAAACATTAATTTAGAGCCAAATACTTATTATTTAGCTGAAATTTATGATAGTTTAGTCTTTAAAAATCTTCAAGCTGATAAGGTTTTTGCCTATATTGATTATGATTGTTTTGAGTTATTAAAAATCGCTTTTAGAGATGATTTTAAATACACGCTAATTAATTCATTAATCCAAACAAATCAAAAATCAGATTATGAATGCTATAAAACAATGCTTTTTGCTTTGAATGAAGATATTTTATATTTACCTTGTTTGCTTGAAGGAAAACCTATATTAATTGAATATAGAAAGAAAAAAAATGAATTAGCAATTTATTATGATGTTTTTGCTAAATTAAGCCTTTTTTTAAATGATAATAAAATATTAACTAGCTTTTCTAAGGTTCAAAAAATCTGCTTTGAATATTCGCAAAATGTAGAATTGACTACTTATAAAGATGATTTTTTTAGCCTTAGTTATAAAGGAAATTTATGAACGAGTTAAATCATTTAGCAATCATTATGGATGGTAATGGTAGATGGGCTAAAAATCAAGGTTTATTAAGAAGTTTCGGGCATAAAGCAGGTGCAAAAACTATTGAAAGATTGGTAAAAGCTTGTATTGAAGAAGGCGTTTTAGAGCTTAGTTTGTTTGCATTTTCTACCGAAAATTGGAAAAGACCTAAAGAAGAAATTGAGTTTATTTTCAAATTACTTAAAGAATACTTATCTAGTGAATTAAACAATTTTATAAAAAACGAAATTAGATTTAAAAGCTTTGGAGATATTAGTGTTCTTGATGTAGATACTAAGAATTTAATTAATGAGTTTGAAGAAAAAACTAAAAATTACTCAAGAATTATTTTTAATCTAGGCATAAATTACGGCGGAAAAGATGAGATTTTAAGAGCTTTTAAAAAATTAAAAGCAAGTGATGAAGAAATAGATGAAAATAATTTTAATAAATATTTAGATATTAAAAACAATGTTGATTTATTGATTAGAACTGGCGGACATTTTAGGATTTCAAATTTCTTACTTTGGCAATGTGCTTATGCAGAGTTTGTTTTTACCCCTACTTTGTTTCCTGATTTTAAAGAAGATGAATTAAAAGAAATTATTAAAAATTATAGAATTTGTAAAAGGAATTTCGGTGGAGTTTAGTATTTTAGTTTTTATATTTGGGCTTGTTTTTGGCTCGTTTTTAAATGTATTGATTTTAAGACTACCTGAGAGAAAAAGTGTTTTTTATCCGCCAAGTTCTTGTGGAAGCTGTAATAACAAATTAAAATTCTATCACAATATCCCTATTATTTCTTGGCTAGTTTTAGGTGGTAAATGTGGGTTTTGTAAAAGTAAAATAAGCATTCAGTATCCATTGATTGAGCTAATTGTTGGCTTTATATTTTTATATTGCATAGATATTAGTAGTTTAGAAAATCTTGCTTATTCTATTTGCTTAGCATTATCATTTAGCTTATTATTTGCACTTTGCATTATTGATGTTCGCTACCTTGCTGTGCCTAGCTTTACTTTAATGCTAACTTTGATTTTTGCTCTAATTTATACTCATTCAATAAGCAGTTTTAAAGATGCTTTAATATTTTCAGGTGGTGCGTATTTGCTAAAATCTTTAATAGAGAGCATAATGAATGCAAAAGCAAAAAGCGATGATGAATGTATTCAAGTAATGGGCGAAGCTGATATTGAAATAATGGCATTAATTGGAGCGTTATTAGGAATTAAACTTGGTTTTGTAGCTATATTTTTAGGAGCTTTTGTGAGTTTGCCTGTTTTTATGTATCTAAGAATAAAAGGCAAGGAAAACATACAAGTTCCTTTTATACCATTTTTAAGCATAGGACTTGCTTTAGTATGGTTTTTCCCTAGCGTTGGTCAATTTTGTTTAGATTATGTGCAATGATTAAAAAATATTTATTTAGACAATTTATTAGTTCATTCTTGTCTGTATTCGTAACATTGTTTATTATTAGTTCTATAATAATTTTATTTCAAATAGCAAAAATTACCTCTTATATAGAATTAAGTCTATATGAATTATTTAAATTATATGCATTAATGAGTGTTAAATTAATTTTATTTACAATACCTATAAGTTTTTTTATATCGTGCTTTATGTGTATTTTAAGATTATCTAAAGAAAATGAAATAATAATGTTATTTTCTTTAGGATATTCTCCTAAAGTAATATTAAATTTTTTCAATACTATAGCCATAGTAATAAGCACAATTTTGATAATTATTAGTTTAATTTTTATACCAATTAGTTTTTCTTTATATGATAATTTTATAGACTATAAAAAAGCATTCTCACAAATAAATTTAAAAAGTAATAATTTTGGACAAAAAATAGGAAATTATATATATTTTAGTGATGAATTTAATGAAGATATTTATAAAAATATAATCATATATGTACCTAAAACTGATGAAACAAACAAACAAATTCTAATAGCAAAAACTGGAAAAATTATTAATGATAATAGTAAGATTACTTTTAAATTAGATGATGTTAAAATATATAATTTTAAACAAAATTTAGAATTTTTACAAATAAAAGAACTTACATTTAATTCATTAATTAAATCTCAAAACAGTGGAATAAATTCAATCAAAGAATATTGGAAAAACTATAAAGAACCATCAAAATCAAAAGAATTAGTAATATATATTTTACTTAGCTTATTACCAATCACATGTGTTAAATTTGCACTAGCTTTTAGTATAATTAGCTCTCGCTATGAAAAAAGCCATGAATATTTAGCAATTTTAATATTTTTATTAATATATTTAACTCCTATGAGCTTACTATTACAATATCATTTTTATACAATACTCTTAGTATTTTCAATATCTTATTTAATATCTCATGTATGTTTTAAGAAAAAAATACTAGAAAAATATTAATATATTTTAGACTGTCAAGTCTAAAATATAATTTGATTTATTCTTTTATAGCTCTTTTTGTTAGATTAGAATAATATTCTATTCTTCTATCTCTTAAAAACGGCCACCAGCGTCTTATTTGTTCGCATTTTTTCATATCTATAGCAACTACTACTTCAAGCTCTTCGCTTTCATTGCTTCTAAATAGCTCTTTACCTTGTGCATCATATACAAAACTATTACCCCAAAAATCAATACCATTTTTAGTAGTTTCATTGTTATTTATAAAATGTTTTTTCTCATTTTGAGTAATGCTGCTTTCGCCACTAAGACTTACATCTTCAAAACCAACACGATTTACCCCCACAACAGGCAAACAATTAGCTATTGCATGTCCTCTTTGAACGCCTAGCCACGCATTTAATTGGTCTTGCATAGTTTCACTATCATCACTAACGCCGTTTTCATAAAGCCAACCAATAGCTGTAGGATATATTAAAATCTGCGCTCCATCTAAAGCCATAAGTCTTGCAGCTTCAGGATACCACTGATCCCAACATACTAAAACTCCTAATTTTCCTACGCTTGTATCAATCGCACGAAAACCCAAATCACCTGGAGTAAAATAAAATTTCTCATAAAAATGCGGATCATCAGGTATGTGCATTTTACGATATTTTCCTGCAATACTTCCATCACTCTCATAAACTATAGCAGTATTGTGATATAAACCTTCTAGGCGTTTTTCATATAAAGATGTAACTAATACGATATTATTATCTTTTGCTACTTCGCTCCAAAAAATCAAATCATTTTCATAATCACTAGCTAGGTCAAAATTATTAGTATTTTGCACTTGGCAAAAATAAGCACTTTGGTGTAATTCTTGTAAAATTACTAATTTTGCACCTTTTTTAGCAACATTTTTAATCTTTGCTTTTGTGATTTCTCTCATATTTTCGCTATATTTTTGTGATACTAAACCAATTTTTAACATATTAATCCCTTGTAATAATTCGCCCTACCAATCCAACTGCCGTAGCATTTTCAGGTATATCGCTTAAAACTATAGCATTTGCTCCAATTTTTGCATTTTTTCCTATTGTGATATTTCCTAAAACAACAGCACCAGCGCCTATTAATACACCGTCTTCAACAGTTGGGTGTCTTTTACCACTCTCTTTACCAGTACCGCCTAAGGTAACCCCGTGATAAATCGTAACATTATCGCCTATTATAGCAGTTTCGCCTATTACAACACCCAGTCCATGGTCAATAAAAAGCCCTTTGCCTATAGTAGCACCTGGGTGAATTTCTATACCAGTTAAAAATTTAGAAAACTGAGATATTGCCCTTGCTATAAAAAAAAACTTATGCTTGTAAAAAAAATGTGCTAAACGATGATTTGATACAGCGTGAATACTAGAATATAGCAAAAAGACCTCTATCTTACTTTTTGCTGCTGGGTCTTTTACTAAAATATTATTTATATCATATCTTAATCTATCAAACATCATAAATTCCAGTAGATATATATTTTTCGCCACTATCAGGTGATATGCTAAGTACAACTTTACCTTTACCTAATTTTTTAGCTAATTCTAAAGCTATCTTAACATTAGCACCAGTAGAAATTCCAGCCAAAATACCTTCTTTTTGTGCTAATAATTTTGCATAATAAAATGCATCTTCATTACTAACTTTTTCTACACAATCTACAACATTAGCATCATAAATAGTAGGTATAAAACCAGCTCCTATACCCTGTATTTTATGCGGTGCTGCTTTGCCACCACTTAAAACTGGAGAACTTTCTGGTTCAACTGCGATAATTTTTATATTATTAAATTTCTCTTTTAATTTTTTACCAACCCCACTAATAGTACCACCAGTACCGACCCCAGCTACAAAAGCATCTAATTTTGAAAAATCGTTTATAATTTCTTCTGCTGTATTATTATAATGAGTATTTGAATTTGCAAAATTATTAAATTGTTGAGGAATAAAATATCTATCATCACTATTTGCTAATTCATTAGCTTTTTGTATAGCTCCACTCATACCTAATTTACCTTCAGTTAAAACGAGCTTAGCTCCATAAGCAGCTATCAAATCTCTTCTTTCTTTACTCATAGTTTCAGGCATAACTATACATACTTCATATCCCATTAACTTACCTATCATAGCTAAAGCTATGCCAGTATTACCACTGGTTGGTTCTAAAATAATTGAATTATTCTTTAATTTACCGCTATTTTTAGCATCAATTATCATAGCCAATGCAGCCCTATCCTTAACACTACCTGTAATATTAAATCTTTCAAGTTTTAAATAAACTTGAGCCATATCATCATCAACCATATTATTTAATCTAACAACAGGTGTATTTCCTATAAGTTCTAAAACATTATTATATATCATTTAATCCTCCTTAAAAATATTCATACAAGAACAATGTAATGAGCCATTTTGCCTCACGAAGACTAAGGCATTTACTAAAATAATTTTATGATTAGGTAAAGCTTTTTGTAATTTTTGTCTTACTAATTCATCGTTTTTATCATCATAACAAGGCATTATTAAAGCGTCATTTACAAACACAAAATTAGCATAAGTGCAGCCTAATCTTTTGCCATTATAATGTTTTGGGCTAGGAATTGGTAGTGAGATTAGATTATATTTAGTTTTTTTAAGCTCATCTTCTAAGGCTTTTAAACTAGCGTAATTTTCATCATTTTCATCTTCGCAAGAACTATAAGCGATAGTATTTTCATCAATAAATCTAGCTAAAGTATCCACATGAGAATCCGTATCATCACCTATAATGACACCATTTTCAAGCCACAAAACTTCTTGAACTTTTAAATATTTTTTAAGTGTATTTTCTATTTCTTCTTTGCTTTGTTGATTTCTATTATCGTTTAATAAACATTCAGTAGTTGTTAATAATACCTTGCCATTAGTATCAATGCTACCACCTTCTAAAATAAAATCAATTTTATTTAGGTCTTTTTTAAGATAATTTTTAAACAAATTTTCATTAAAAGCATTGTCTAAATTAGAACTAAATTTATTCCCCCAAGCATTAAAAACAAAATCCAAATTATTATCAATTGGACCAAAATCTCTAATCCAAGTATCATTAGTATTAAAACAATAAAACTCTATATTATTTAACTTTTTAAACTCATCAAGATTTGCACTTTCGTGATGAACTAAAAGCACCTTACAATGATTTGCAATAGCTTTTGCAAATTCTAAATAAGAATTTAAAATCTCATTTAAATAAGGCGACCAATCGCTATCTTTATGAGGTAATGCTAATAATATATATTCACATTTTTGCCATTCTGCTCTCATTAACAAAACACCTTTATATAAGCATAAGCTGCAAGCACTAACCATACGCATAAAATTGCTGCCATAATAAATGGCTTAAGACCAGCTTTGCTTAACATATCCTTTCTAATATTTACTCCAAGTGCCACCATTGCTAAGCTTAATAAAAATGTATCAAAAATAGCAATATTAGGCTTTATAACATTTAAAGCATATTCTGTATTTAAAATAGGCAAACTTGATATGCCACAAGCTAGTAAAAACCCTAAAGCAAACCAAGGAATTTGATTTAGGAAATTGCCTTTTTTTTCTTCTTTTTTAAATCCAAAACTAAGCATTAATAAAAACGGAACAAGCATTAAAACTCTTACCATTTTTATAACTATACTTGAATTTGCCCCATCAACTCCTATACTAGAACCCGCTCCTACAACGTGTGCAACTTCGTGTAAAGTTCCTCCTACTAAAAAGCCAAATAATCTACCATCTAAATCAAATAAATTTTGAACCAATGGATAAACAAACATTCCAATACAACCATACACAACTACGGTGCAAACTGCTATACCAACTCTTGCCGAACCACCTTTTAGCACACTCTCACTAGCTAAAACAGCAGCAGCTCCACAAATACTAGAACCACTAGCAATTAATGCTGATTGTAAAAAGTCTATTTTTAATAATTTTCCTATTAATAAGCCAATAAAAAATGTAGAAAAAACTATAAAAAAAGCAAGTCCAACTCCACTTAAACCAATGCTTTCAATATCACTTAAAGAAATTCTAAAACCATAAAGAATAATCCCTAGTCTTAAAATCTGCTTAGTGCATACTCCTAAAGCACCTGTTTTTTTTAATAAGCTTACATTATGATGTGCGAAATTTCCAATAACAGCTCCCAAAATTACGGCAATTATTAAAGCTGATATTCCAAAGTTCTTAAAAAAGCTTAATTCACCAATAGCATAAGAACAAAATGCTAAAACTACTAATACTACATAACTTTCTATTTTTTTACTTTTATAAATTTTATTTACCCCCAAAGCTACTTGCTCTGGGGATTTATTGTGTTTTTTACTCACTCTTTTTCCATTCTACTTACTGCATTTATACCAATTAAGCTAAAACCTGTTTTTATACATAAAGCAACTTGAGCAAATATTTTTAAATATTGCTCTTCGTTTTCATGTCCAATAACTCTAGTTTCATTATAAATTTTATGAAATGAACTTGCGATTTGTTTTAAATAATCGCATAATTTAGAAAGAGTTCTGCTATTAAAAGCGTCTTCTAAAACATCATTTAAAGCTAAAGCATCAAATAATAAATTAAGTGCATTTTCATCTTTAAAATTACTTAAACTAACATTAATTACATCATTAAAGTTTTTATTAGCTTTTGCAAATATTTGATGAATTCTTGCATGTGCGTAGTTTATATAAAAAATAGGATTTGAATTATCTTGCTTTTTAAACTCATCTACATCAAACTCAAGCGGACTATCACAACGCTTACTTATAAAAATATATCTTAAAGCATCTACGCCAATATCATCTAAAACATCGCTAAATAAAATGACATTACCTTTTCTTTTACTCATTTTATAAGGTTGTCCATTTTTTAGCAAATTAACCATTTGAGCTAGGATTACTTCAAGATTATTAGCATCGTGCCCTAAAGCACTCATAGCAGCTTTTACACGAGCAATGTAGCCGTGATGATCAGCTCCCCATATATTAATAACTTTATCATATCCCCTACTTAATTTATCATCGTGATAAACAATATCAGCTGCTAAATAAGTCCCCCTACCATCTTCACGCACGATAACTCTATCTAAATCATCTCCATATTTTGTAGATGCTAAATATAATTTATCATCTTTTAAATATGTTGCTTCGGCTTTTTTTAATTTTTCTAAAGTTTCTTCAAGCTTTGGATAATAAGCAGTTTCGCTTACATAATTATCAATCTTAATTCTAGCATTTGCTAAAGTTTGCTTGATTTCTTTTAAGACTTCATCTTTAGCTAAACTTGCTATTTTGGTTTTGTTATTTATAAAATCATCTTTAAATTTATCATAAAAAATCCTAGCAAGTTCTTGCATATACTCGCCACCATAAAAGCTTTCAGGATATTCAACATTTTCTTTTAAAACAAAATCTCTTATAGCTAAAATAACGCTTTCGCCTAATAAATCTATTTGATTACCTGCATCATTTACATAATATTCTGTATCAAATGTATAGCCTAAATGTTTTGCAATTTTATTTAAACTATCTCCATAAATAGCACCCCTTGCGTGTCCTATGTGAAGTGGTCCTGTAGGATTTGCACTTACATATTCAAGCAAGATTTTATAATTTTTTTTAGGACTTTTTGCAAAATCTTCTGGATTATTTAAAGCATTTTTACATAATTTATCTAAAAAATCATTTGATAATTTGAAATTGACATAAGCATTCACTGCTTCAACACTGCTAAAAATCTCACAATTTTTCAATTTTTCTGCAAAATCTGCTGCAATTTTATTTGGGGCTAATTTAAGCTCTTTTGCAAAGCTAAAGCAAGGCATTGCAAAATGAGCTAAATTTCTATCTTTTGGACTTTCTAAACTAAATTCGCATTCTAATACTTTTGATAAATACTCTTTAATACTTTCCTTTAGCATTAGGCTTTTTGCTCGCTTTTTACTTCATTAGCTTCAGTTTTTTTAGTATTATCAGCTAATTCATCAATTTCATTCACAGGCTTTGCAGTAGTATCATCTGCCATTTCTTTTTTAAATGTTTTAATACCTTTTCCTAAGCCTTTTGCAAGTTCTGGTAATTTTTTACCACCAAATAATAAAATGATTACTAATAAAACAATAATCCAGTGCCATCCACTACCTATTCCCATATTATTCTCCTTTTTTCCATTCTGAAATAAATTTTTTAATGTCTTTATTTAACACTTTTAAGTTTGCTGCTTGGTAAAGTAATTTAAGCTCTTTATAAGCTTTTTCCAAATCATCATTTATAATAAAAAAATCATATCTTCCAATAGCTTGAACTTCAGCAGTTGCATTATGAAGTCTTTTAGCAATTACATCAGGATTTTCTGTGCCACGAGAAACAAGGCGTTCTTTTAATACTTTTTCATTCTCAGGACTTATAAAAACTGATAAAAAATCTTTACCTAATTTATCTTTTACTATTCTAAAGCCTTGAACATCTATATCTAAAATAACATTTTTACCATTTTCTAAAGCGTCATAAATTGGTTTTAATGGCGTTCCATAATAATTCCCATGAACATTAGCATATTCTAAAAATTTATCATTTTTAATTCCCTCTTCAAATTCTTCCGTAGTTAAATAAAAATAATTTATACCTTCTTTTTCGCCCACTCTAGGAGCTCTAGTGGTTGCTGATATTGAAAAATAAAAATCATTATAATCTTGCGCTAAACGCTCTAATAGTGTACTTTTGCCCGCACCACTTGGGCCTGATATTAATAAAATTCCTGCCATAATTAATCTTTAAATTTAATATTAATAGATATGTTTATATCTTTTATATAATTTTTGTATTCTTTTGTACCATTCATAACCGCCTCAGTTATTGTTTCAGTTATAGTCTTGCTAGTATTTTTAATATCATTATCTAATGCATTTAATATATCTTTTTCTTTTAAATTAGAAATATCACTCATATTATTAATATTTTCATTTGTACTCATCTCAGTTACATCTATTCCTTCTTCAAATTTTTCATCATCATTTAATAAATCATAATAATCCCTACTTAATTCCTCAAAAGTTTCTGGCATATTATATTTATTTAAATTTTCATCTTTAACATCAATATCTTTATCATCATAATCATATATAGTATTAAAATTCTTATTAACTTCTATACTTTCATTAATCATATTTTTTAATTCTTCTTGCATTTGCTCTAATTCATCAACATTATCATCTATTTTTAAATTTTTTGTCAAACCATTAAATAAATTTATAAAATCTGTAGGTAAAAATGGCTTGTTTATACAAAAAGTTAATTCACTCACTTCATTTTTTTCAAGTAATAAAATAATTTCCTTTGACTTCTCTTTGCACAATTTTATATTATTTTTAAAATCACTATCTAATATTAATACATCACAATAATCTAAACTATCTATATTGTTTATTTCTATATAATTTATTTGTAATTTATTAAAACTTAAAGCAATTAATCTTGAAATAGATGGATTAATATTAAGTAAAACAACTTTCATTAAAAACCTCCTTTAAACAACTCATATAATTATGTAAATAATAATATTAAAATACTACTTATTATTCCATATCTTTATAATATTATCTAATTCATCTATACATTCATCACAAGATTTATAAATAATATGAGAAAATAAAGCTTCATTTATATATTTATTTTTTTCTAAATTAATTAGTATGTTTTTAGATTTTGCAAACCTTAATAAATAATTTATATTAATAACTGCACCACTTGTTCCTATGATAACCACCAAATCATCTTCATTAAGATTATAAAATGTTGAATATAAATCAGTATAAAATGGCGCTTGTTCTCCAAAAAATACTACGCTAGGTTTAATTAATTTACTTTGACATTTTTTGCAATTTCCGAATTCAAATTCTAAATTATCATTCAAACTAAGTTTAGTAATATCATTGCAATTTGTGCAATGTAATTCTAATAATTTTCCGTGCAAGTGAATTACATTTTCACACCCTGCACGCTCTAATAAATCATCAACATTTTGAGTAAAATTAATAATTTCAAAACGCTTTGATATTTCAGCAATTTTTTCGTGCATTTTATTAGGTTTAACTTTTCTTAATTCAAGTCTTCTTTTATTATAAAATTCATGAACTAAATTAAAATTTTTAATCCAAGTTTGATAATTACAAACTATATCTAAATCATATTGTTCCCACAAACCATCATTATCTCTAAAAGTGCTTAAGCCAGATGGTGCACTAAGACCAGCTCCACTTAAAAAAACTAACTTACTCATTATTTATCCTTAAAATATCATCACACATTAAAGCTAAATTTTCATCGTGAGTAATTAAAAACAATGCTGAATTGTTTAATTTAACATAATCAATCAATAATTTCATAGCTATTTTTGCATTTGTTGGGTCAAGATTTCCAGTTGGCTCATCAGCAAAAATAATTTTAGGTTTTTTACAAAGAACTCTAGCAATACTTACTCTTTGTTGCTCTCCGCCACTTAATTCATTAGCTTTTTTATTTAGAATTTCTTTAATACCTAAAAAATTAATTATCTCATCATCTATTTTATTATTTGATAAAACACTTGCTAATTCAATATTTTCATAAGCTGAAAATCCTTTAAAAAGATAATGCTGCTGAAAAATAATTCCAAAATCATTTCTTCTTATTAATAATCTTTCATCTTCGCTAAGTTTATAAATATTCTTATCTTTATAAAAAACTTCCCCGCTATCAGGTGCTAAAAGTGTTGATAAAATATGCAATAATGTAGATTTTCCGCAACCACTTTTGCCTAAAACGGCTAAAGTTTGTTGCGGATTTAAAGTTAAATTTAAATTGTTAAATAAAACGGCATCGTATTTTTTACCAATACCGCTTGCTTTTAACATTAATTACCCATTTGAGCTGCAACTTCTGCTGCGAAATCTTCGTTTTTCTTTTCTAAGCCTTCGCCAACTTCATATTTTATGAAGCTTTCAATTACTAATTCATCTTTTAATTCAGCTGATTTATCAGCAATAACTTGCTCTATAGTTTTCTTATCATCCTTTACATAAAATTGCCCCATTAATGTAAGGCGAGAATCTAAAATTGAGTTATCAGCTATAAATCTTGCCATTTGACCAGGAACAATTTTATCCCAAATTTGCTCTGGTTTATTTTGAGCTTTTAATTCAGCTTTTATATCTTCTTCAGCTTTCTTTAAAACTGCATCAGTAATTTGTAATCTACTTGCAAATTGTGGAATTTTATGAAGTGGCTTTTTAAGGCGAACTAATTCTTCATTTTCTTTTTCAAGTTCAGCACATAAAGCTCTATATTCAGCTTCTACAAATTCCTTATCTAAATCTTTATAACTTAAAACACTTGGTTTCATAGCTGCAATATGCATACAAAGTTGTTTTAAAAATTCTTCAACTTTTGCTTTATTAGCAGCATTATTAAATTTAGCCTTAACGATAACACCTACACGACCATTTGTGTGTAAATAACCACTTAAAGCTTCATTATCATTTGCTTTTAAAGTAGCAAATCTTCTTACAACTAAATTTTCTCCAATAGTTGCGATTTGATTTTTTAGATAATCTTCAAATTTAGCCCCATCAATATTGCTATTTAATAAACTTTCAACATCACAAACTCCACTAACTTGAACTTGCTCAACTGTTTTATTTACTAAATCTATAAATTTATCATTTTTAGCAACGAAGTCAGTTTCTGAATTGATTTCTACTAAACTTGCTAAATTATTTGAAAGTTTAACACCAATTAAACCTTCAGCTGCTAATCTATCAGCTTTTTTAGCAGCTTTACTTAAGCCTTTTTCTCTTAAGTATTCAACTGCTTTTTGCATATCTCCATCACACTCTTTAAGTGCGTTTTTACAATCCATCATTCCAGCACCTGTGCTTTCGCGCAGGTCTTTTACCATAGCTGCTGTAATTTCTGCCATTACATTTCCCCTTCCATCATAGCTTCTTCTAATACTTCTTGTTTTTCATCTTCGCTAACTTCTGCTCTTTCAACTACTTCACCATCTTGTTCTCTTAAAGCTTTACCTTCTAATATAGCTTCGCACATTTCTTGGCAGAATAATTGAACTGAACGAATAGCATCATCATTACCTGGGATAGGAAAATCTACAACATCAGGATCGCAGTTTGTATCAATTGGAGCTACTACTGGGATTTTTAATCTATTTGCTTCTGCAACTGCAATTTTTTCTTTTACTGTGTCAATTACAAAAATCATATCAGGGCGAGTTTTAAGGTCTCTAATACCACCTAGATCATTTAATAATTTTTCTTTTTTACGATTTAGCATTAATGCTTCTTTTTTAGTTAATAAATTAATGCTTCCATCTTCTTGCATACTTTCAATAACTTCAAGTTTTCTAATTGATTGGCGAATAGTTTCAAAGTTTGTCATCATACCGCCTAACCATCTGTGATTTACATATGGCATTCCACATTTAATCGCATATTCTTTTACAGCATCATTTGCTTGTTTTTTAGTTCCAACAAATAAAATTGTTTTACCTTCAGCTGCTGCATCACGAACAATATTGTATGTATATCTAAAATATCTAATTGTTTTTTGTAAATCAATTACATAAATACCTTTTCTCTCACCAAAAATGAATTTTTTCATTTTAGGATTCCAGCGTCTTGTTTGATGCCCAAAATGCACACCACATTCTAATAAATCTCTCATTGTAACCATAGGTTTCTCCTTAAAAATTGTTTTTACCTCCACACCCAAATACAACTAATGTTGCAACAAATAAGGACTGGTGTGTGTGAAATAAGCTGTTATTTTATCCTTTTAAATTTAATAAAAACTTATTAAGATATATTATTTTGATCTTTTAATATAATATTTTCTAAATTTAATATTGAAAAAATATTATAACCATTTTCATAATTATACGATAATTTTAATTTATGGGATTCTAAAATAGTACTTACGACATAAAGACCCAAACCAAAAGAATTTGATATTTTATTCCCTCCTTGAGTAAAAGGCTCTATATAATAATCTAAGCTTTTATCTAATTCTTTACCCTTGTTATAAAACTTAATAATATTAGAAGAGATGGTTACTTTTACACTATTATCATCTGAATACTTAATAGCATTGTCTAATAAATTTTTTATTGCAGTTGTAAATAATTTAAAATCAATTAGTACTATAAAAGAATTACTACTGATTAAACTTATTTTTTCATCACTTAACAATAACATATCTTTTGCTTCATTAAAAACATGATTAATAGAAACTTTTTTAATGTTTTTAGCAACTCCACTAGAAATCTGTTCTACGGCTGCTAATTCATCTATTAACATAGTCATTCTATCAAAAACATTTGTTAATCTTTGCTTAAATTTATTATCCTCTAGCATTTCTACGGTTATACGACCTTTTGTAATAGGTGTTTTTAACTCATGCATAATATTTCTTAAAAAAAATTGTCTAGAAGTATTTAAATTTTGAATTTTTTTAATAGCTTGATAAAATGCTTCTGAAACTTCTGAAATTTCATCATTCCCTAATGATACATTTTCAATATTTTCCAAATCATTATTAGCAAATTTAACTATTTGTCTTTTTAAAGCCCTAATAGGTCTTAATTTTTTAATAACAAAAATATAACTAACAAAAAGAACTAAAATCACTATAAATAAAATAATATTTACACTCATATATCTATATTGATTAAAGCTTTTATCTTCATATAAATATTCTTTGTCATTTGATATTATATATAAATAATTTTTTCCTTTATTAGTTAATATCTTACTAGTACCTAAATTATTGCTATCTTCTGCTAACACTATTGATTCATTTAGTATATTAGAAATTTTATGCTTTTCTATTAATCTTAATTTAAACTGCTCTTTTTTATCGTTAAATTCATTTTCTGATATAGCATTTGATATCTCTTGTAATTTTAAATTTGCTAAATAAGAATATTTAGCATTTAATTCATTTGAGTAGTTTATTTTATCATAATTTATTAGCCAAATAAAAGCTATTCCTATAGTAGTGCTAGCTAATATAAAAATAAAAGTAATTACATAAAAGATACTAGATTTCATTGTGTTAGCTTATAACCAATTCCCCTAATTGCGTGAATATGAGTTGGAGTTTTGCTATCATCACTAATTTTTTGTCTTATTCTAGAAATAATTACATCTATACTTTTATTAGAACTTTCTTCATTAATTGAAGAGCAATTATAAATTAATTCTTCACGACTAACTACCCCGCCCTCTTTTTTAATCAAATAACTTAAAATATCAAATTCTGCATTTGTTAAAACTAATTCTTTACCTTTAAAATAAATAGCGTGTTTAAATTCATCATATTCTAAAGTCTTGTTACTATGCTCGTTTGCACTTATTTGAATTTGCTCGAATCTTCTTAAATGTGATGTAATTCTAGCTTTTAATTCTTTTGGATCATACGGTTTTGGTAAATAATCATCAGCACCTAATTCTAAAGCTTCTACCTTATCATTAATATCACTTCTAGCTGATGAAATTATTATAGGACTAGTATGTTTTTTCCTAATCTCTTTACATACTTCAAGCCCATCCATACCAGGTAATGTTAAATCTAATATAATCAAATCATAAGTATTTAAATTTAACTTAGATAAACCTATATAAGGTTCATCTGCGATATCAACTTTCATATCATATTGTTCTAAATATTCTGCTAAAACTTCAGCTAATTCTAAATCATCTTCAATCATTAAAATTTTAATCATAACTTCCCCTTTATTTAACAATAACCAAATTAGTTAAAGAATTTCTTTCTATCCAAATTTTTAAATATTGTTTATTTTTAAATTTTGATAAAACATTTTTTAATTGACTTATATTTTTTGTCTCAATATTTTCTACTGCTACTATTAAATCACCTTCTTTAATACCTGCTTCATAAGACTTAGATTTTTTTGATACACTTTTTACTAAAACACCTTCATTGTTGTATTTTTTCGCTTGTTCTTTTGTCAAATCACTAAGTATCAATCCTAAAAATTCTTCATCATTTAAACTTATTTTATCAGATGATAATGAAACTTCAACTGAGCTCATTTTACCATCTCTTTCATAACTAATACTTACTTTAGTATTTGGACTTAATGCACCAATATAATTTTTTAAATCAGCCACATTTTTTACTTCCATATTGTCAATTTTAGTAATCAAATCCCCGCGTTTAAGTCCAGCTTTATCAGCAACTGAATCGACTTCTACTTGGGTAATCAAAACCCCAGTTTGATTATTATAGGCCTTCTTTAAATCACCTTTCAACTCGGTTAAATAAACACCTAAATATCCTCTTTCAATCTTGCCTTTTTCTATTAATTGAGTTGCTATATTTTTTACCATATTAGAAGGAATTGCAAAACCTATTCCATTAGCACCACCACTTCTAGTGATTATTGCTGAATTTATACCTATTAAAGCACCACGGCTATCAACTAAAGCACCACCTGAATTACCAGGGTTTATAGCTGCATCAGTTTGTATAAAATTTTCATAAGTATTTAACCCTATATTATTCTTATTTAAAGCTGAAACTATACCACTTGTAATAGTCTCTCCAACGCCAAAAGGATTACCTATAGCAAATACAATATCTCCAACAAGCACTTCATCAGAATTAGCAAATTTAATGGCATTTAATTCTTTCGCATCTATTTTAATAATAGCAATATCAGTTTTATTATCACTACCTATTAAAGTAGCATTGTATTCATTATCATCTATATTTACAATGATTTTTTCAGAATCTTGAACTACATGGCTATTTGTAATAATATAACCGTCACTACTAATAATAACACCTGAACCTAATCTTTTATCTAAAAAATCATCGCCATCTTTAGGGTTTATAAAATCAAAAAAATTCTTAAAAAATGGGTCGTTAAATATACCATTCATTTCATCATAAAATAAATTTTTTGACTTTGATTCTACTAGAATATTAACAACACTTTTTCTACTCTCATTAATAGAATTGTTATAGGATAAAATATAATTAATATCATTTGGGTTTTCACGTTGAGCACTAGGTGCGATATTTAAATTTAATACATTTTTAGATGTAGCACCTAGCTCTAATGCATTTAAAAAACCAACGCATAATAAAGATATAATAACTTTTTTCATATATACACTCCTTCATAAAACCGTTAAGTATAAATAAGCGTAGTAAATGATTAGTTTTTAATTTTTTACAGCACTTCCCAAATCCCACATAGGCATAAAAATACCAAGTGCTAAGAATAAAACCATACCTGCTATAAAAATCATCAAAATAGGTTCAATATAACTTGATAGGTTATCAATTATATTATTAAACCTGTCCTTGTAATAAGCTGTAACTTTTTCTAACATTGAATCTAATTGACCACTGGCTTCACCAGCTTTAATCATTTGAATAAGCATATTTTCATAAAGCTCTGTTTCTTTAAATGCTTCAGTTAAACTAAGCCCTCTAGAAATTGAAATTTTAGTAGCATTTAATTTATTTTTCATAGTAGTATTTGCTATTGTTCTTAAAGCTGTATCAAGTGCATCAGCAATAGGAATACCAGCTCTTACTAATTCTGTGAAAATAAGATTAAATCTACTCATAGTAGCAAATAAAATAATTTTACCTATTAGATATACTCTTAGAGCATATCTATCAACTAACATTTTATAATTATCATTACTTGCATATGCCTTTTTGCTAGCTACTAAAAATACAATTAAACCACCTAAAACATACAAACCATAATTCCTTAAAGTATGTTCTATAAATAACAAGGCTTTAGTAGCTGGTGGCAAATTCGCCCCTAATTGCTCAAAGATTTCTTTAAATTGAGGTACAACGACAAGCATTAATATTGTAAATGCTATAGCAATAGCTGTTATAACTATAATAGGATATCTTAATGCTTTTTTAAATTTTTGCTGATTGTCATATAATTCTTGCAAAATTTCTGCAAGTTTTTTCAAACTTTCCCCTAATTTACCAGTACTTTCGCCAAGTTTTATCATAGCTAGTGTAATATCACCTAGTTCAGCATGAAAAGGCTCTAATGATAAACTTATACTAAGACCAGCATTTAAGTCCTCATAAACTTTAGAAAAAATTTCTTTTACTCTTTTATTAGAACTAGAATCAGCAACTTCCTTAACACTATCATGTATAGATATACCAGCTCCTGCCATAACGCCTAACTGACTAATAGAAGCTATCAAATCCGGTAATTTGATTTTAGGTTTAAAAAAAGATAAATTTTTTACTCTATCAACAATTCCCAAAGATACAGTCTGAACTTCTCCGGCTTTTACTATACGACCTAAATTTCTATTTTTAGCCTGCTCGACAGCACTTGCTTTAGTTTGTGCTGTAAGAGTTAACACTTTTTTTTGTCCTTTACTAATATATTCAACCTGAAACTTTTTCATCTACTACTCTTTCGCAACTCTTAATACTTCGTCCATACTTGTAATCCCTCTTGCAGCTCTTACAACCCCATCATGAAACATATCAACAAAACCTTCTTCATAAGCAACTCTTCTAATATCTTCTTTAGATGCACCCGCTGCAACCATTGATGATATAGTGTCGCTAACTGGTAAAATCTCACTTATCATTTCACGACCTGTATAACCAGTTTGAGAACACTTAGGGCAACCTACAGGCTTATAAAATTTAGGCTCTTCTACCTCACCTAAATATTTTTCAACTTTTGCATACAAACTATCTGGTAATTTAGTAGCTTGTTTACATTCAGGACAAAGCTTTCTTACAAGTCTTTGTGCTTCAATAGCTGTTAATGCACCACTAACCATATAAGGCTCAACCCCCATATCAACTATCCTGGTAACGGCTGAAACTGCGTCATTAGTGTGAAGAGTTGAAAATACTAAGTGTCCTGTAAGCGCTGCTTGAATAGCAATTCTTAAAGTCTCAGCGTCCCTAATCTCACCTATCATTATAATATCAGGGTCTTGTCTTAGAATAGACCTAAGTGCGGCTGCAAATGTCAGCCCTGCTTTTTCATTAACATGCACTTGTTGAATTAAGTTTAGTTGATACTCTACAGGGTCTTCAACCGTGATAATTTTAGTCTCAACGCTTTTCATATCATTAAGAGCAGCATAAAGAGTAGTTGTTTTACCACTTCCCGTTGGACCAGTTACAAGGATAATTCCATAAGGAGCGTGCATTGCTGCTTGAAATCTTTCAAGATTTGTAGGGTGCATTCCAAGATTGCCTAGACTAATTAAAATCTTTGATTTATCAAGTATCCTTAAAACTATACTTTCACCATTTATAATAGGTAATGTTGAAATACGAAAATCATATTCTTTATCCATAACTCTAGCTGAAAATCTGCCATCTTGTGGCTTTCTTTTTTCGGCAATATCCATATTTGATAAAAGTTTCATCCTAGAAACCATCGGTGGATATATATCTTTATCAAAAATAAAAATTTCAGCAAGCATACCGTCAATCCTACCACGAACAATACAATTTGTCTCTGTTGGTTCAATGTGAATATCACTTGAGCGATTCACAATACAAGTTCTAAGGATAACTTCAATTAACTTTAAGATACCTGAACTATCTTGATCTCCACCAACTGTAGCATCTGAACTTAGCTCTTTTCTAATATCAGCAACTATATCTTTTATACTTTCATTTAATTGAATTTTATTTAAATATCTATCAATTTGAGAAGGTAAAGCAACATAATTTTTCACCAATTTTCTATTAAATAAATGCTGAACTCTATCTTGCGTTTCTAAATTAAATGGCTCTTTATATGCTACATATAGATTAATTTCATCTTCTTTAAATGGTAAAAAACCGTAATTTGACAATACCGAATATTGAATTTTTTCCGAAATTTTATAATTAATATCTATAGAATCTAAATCAATATATTCAAATCTTAATTTTTTAGCTAATTTTTCTAAAAAATCTTTATTACTAATCTCAAAATAAATAGCTATATCATCTAAACTTATAGAAGATGCTTTGTATAATTCATATAATACACTATCTAATTCTTCACTACTTAATGTTGATTTAATAAAATTTAATTTTTCCTCTGGACTAACAAAAGATAAAATTTTATCTTTTAATTCAATATTTCTTCTATATACTAAAGTTCCTAACTTTTCTACAAATTCCATTACCAGTACTCTTTTACTTCTTTAATATTATTATTTTCATCAATAACTTTTAAAACCATTTTAGTAAATGGACGTTCCTCTTTTAAGCTAAGCTCATATTTTAAATTATTATAACTAAAAATATATTTATCATTATCTTTTACAAAATTATTAGATATATAATCATCATAAATATCTGATAATATATGATCACACTTAGGCAATTTAATAACACTAATATCCATACCATCAACCAAAGCAGCATGTAAAAGCTTTTTCTTATATAATATAGTAGAATAATAAACAGCATTTATTCTAGCTTCTTTAGAATTTCTTAATTTTATAATTACATCTGATAATTTGTTAATATAGTCTGATTTTAAACAGGCAATAGCATATAAATTTAATAAACCATCATCATTTTTTCTAATAGCTAAATTATATATAGATGAATTACATACCTTCTCATATTTTCCATCTTCAATAGCTTTATTTACACTATCTAAACTAAATGCAAAACAATTTATACTAATAAATATAATAAACAATTTTTTCATATTTCATCTTTCCTAATATCATCTAATAATTTTCTTATTATATTTGAATCCTTTGTATTTAAATAAGAATTTAAAGCGCTAATAGCTTGTTCTTTATATCCGAGTTTATAACTTGACTTAGCAAAAATTATCCAACTTTTTTCATTATTATAATCTTTTTTATTAGCAGTTAAAGCCCACTTTCTAGCATTCATATAATCTAATTTATTGTAATAAATTTCAGCAATTTCCAAAGCAAAATATATGCTATTTGTTTCATTATATTTAATTAATAAATACTCCAAATTATCAATATTACTAACTTTTTCAACAACATTTTTAGAGATATTTGATATAACAATATTACCATTATCAATTGGAGATGAATTAATTACCTGATTTTTATTTTCGCTAAATACAAATGTTGAATTTTTAGCATCTATATTTTGTATTGTAAGTGAAGGCATTTTAGTATCGTTACTTTTTATATTTTTAACATCATTTAAATCATTATTAACAGATACATTATTTTCAATAATATTTGTTTCATAAGTATTTTCAGTATTTTTTTCTTTATTCTTTTTTAAAATTTTATTTTTTTCAAGTTCTACTTTCTTATCATTAACTATATGCTTAATTTCTTGATTGCTCTTTTGAATATTTTGCTGTAATTCACTTGCACCCTTGTTATAAAAATAATAAACAAGCAATAAAATTAAACAAATAGCTAAAATAACAACAATAAAATAAATGATATTTCTTTTCTTTTTATTATGTTTTTCTTTATAATCGTGCCATTTTTTTTCTAATTCTATTATCTCATGTAAATTAAGCATCTAACAAACCTTTATCAAGTGCTGCCATTTCTAAAACTTTTTCATTTACTTTAGGATTATTAAATTCACTAAATCTTTCTTGTTCGTAAAACTCATAAATTTCAAATGCCTTATATAAAAGCATATTAACAGTTCTTAAATTACCCTTAGTTACATTATAAATAAATTTATAATTTTTATTATTAAAAAAACCCTTATCTAACCCATTTTTTAAAGTTTCTAATTTTTTATCAATATAAGTTTTTATTTCGTCTTCGCTAGATTCACTAAGTTCAATACTTTCCCAAATCCTAGTAGTAAAATGACCTTGTGCTAAAATATCCTCACCAGCTATTGTTTTATGAACGGTAAATAAGAATTTAAACATTCTAGTATCTGAAAGTAATCTAATTTTTTCTATTAAAATATCAGGATACATTTGTGCTTCATCAAGCATTACCATATATCCATCGTATTTTAATTCTTCAGGTGTTTGAGTAACTTTATCTTTAAAAATTCTTAAAAAATCTTCGTATTTTTCAATCTCTACATATTCATTAAAAATTTTTCTATGCAATTCTGTGTAAAATCCTGATTCTGAATAAAATGGCTGTTCTAATAATATAATCTTTTTATTTTTTTCTTTTAAATCTTTTTCTATTTTATTTAATAAAAAAGTCTTACCACAACCTGGCTTTCCATAAAATAATATCAATTTAAGTGGTTTTTCTAATGAAGTTATAATTTTATGATAGGCAATCTTAGACTTATCTAAATTGATAAATCTAAGACTTTCTAAATTATCTATAAACAATTCCTTAGCCAATGTATATTTGTTCACAAATATCCCTTATTTTGAATTATTTACTGAATCAAATTCTTCTTGTTTTTCTTTAAATACATTTTTAGTAGCATCAGGTTTTAACTCATCTTTATAATCAAGTGCTAAAGAATATCCTAAATCCTCTAAAGATTTTTTAACTTCTTTTTTATCTTGTGTAAAATCAACTATATGTGGAGTTATTACAAATACCAACTCTGATTTATCTTTGCTTTTTTTCTTACTACCAAATAATTTACCTACAAATGGGATATCTTGTAAAACTGGGATACCATTTTTTGAAAATCCTTCTGAATCAGTTATAAGACCACCTAAAACTATAGTTTCACCATCTCTTACTTGAACAACTGTTGATAATTTTTTCTGTCTTGTATCAGGTGCAACTTCCCTATAACTTTTGCCACTATTATTAATGCTAGCATCTTCAGAGCGTAATAATTCACTAATACTTGGGTTAATTCTTAACATAATCTTATTATCATCTGATATTTCAGGTAAGATATTTAATAAAATACCTACGAAAATTGATTTTTCTTCTTCACCATCGTTTGTTGTGCCACTATCAGTTGTAGTGCTACCACTTTGAATTTTGTAATTATACGTATTACCAACTGTGATTAATGCTTGCTGATTATTTAATGCCGCTACTTTAGGACTTGAAACAACCTTAACATCTCCACTTTCTTTTAAGAAGTTAATCATACCTGTCATATTTAGACCCATATTTAAAGATACATTTTCTTTGCCAAACCATCTTCCATCATGAGATTTTCCAACTTGAAAACCTGTATAATTTGCAGTCTTATCCTTTGGACTACCAATACCAAGCGAAATTGTAGGCAAGTAACTTCCATTACCAGTAAATTGTAATGGATCTCCTATAGTAGAACCAGCTGTACTAAAACCTAAATTAAATTGTGTCCAATCTATACCTGTTTTATGAGATTTATTAAGGCTTACTTCTATAATTGAAACATCAATTACTACTTGTTTTTTGAGTGATTCTTGAACCTGACTTAAATAAGCCTCTATTCTATTTAAAATCTCTTGGTTAGCTGTAACTGTAATTAAACCAGCATTAGAATTTATAGTAGGTTGAGTTGATGGGATACTCATACCTGAACCTTGTATGATATCTGAAATTTCTTTACCTATATTTTTCCAAAAATCAAATTCCTCTTTAGTCTCGATCATATTATCGCTATCTGAACTTGAGCTTGAACTTGAACTTGAACTACTACTATCACTACTACTTGATGATTGAGATTCAACATTTGCCTTAGTAACCGCACTACCTTTACGAATAGATGTAATATAATCTAATTTAAAAGTTTTTGTTTGCAAACCTTGTATTCTTAAAACATTATCAGCAAAATAATAATCCAAACCTTGCTCTTTGATAAGTAAATCAAAAATATTATTTATATGCATATTCTTTATATTAATACCATCTTGTCTAACGCCTAAAGAATTTTTTGCATAAGAATCTTTATACACAACACTAAAATTACAAATATTTGATAATTGATTTATTATTTCACCAGCCGATGTATCCTCTTTAACTTTTATATCAAAAGCTTTTTGAGTACAGTCCGATGCGTTTAAAGATGAAGCTAATAATAAACTTGCACTTAAAGATAAAATTACTTTATTTAACTTTGATTTTAACATTCTTCATATCCTTTAAATTTAATTCTATATAATTATTTGAATTTGATATTCCTACTTTTTCTTTATTAACTGAAACTACTTTATAACCATTACTAATTTCTTCACCTATACCACACCATTTTTGATTTATCTTAGCCCTTTTATCAACGATAGCAAATAAACTAAATGTTATAGTATCTTGTTCTTGATCCTTATCTTGATAAAATGGGTTATTTACACTAGATATTTCACTAGATTCTATGGTTGTTCTAATTTGAATAAGCTCTTTAACTTTATCATCTAACTCAGCTCTATTCATGGCATTTGCTAACTGCAAACAAACTAAGACTAACAATAACTTTTTCATTAATATTTAATCCCCCATATTGATATTTTAATATCTGCTTTTATCGAATTTTTATTGATAGGGTTAGTTTCTTGCTTTTGATTAGATGAATTATTGTTATAAGAATTGTTTTCATCTTTATTTTCACCATCTTTATAAATTGATAAGTAACTAACATCAACAACATCAACTGATTGCTCTAATTTATTTACAAAATGTAAAATATCTTGAAATTTTCCATCTAAATTAAATACAACATTAAAAACTTCTTCAACATTTTGAGTATTTAAATCATTTATACTACTCTTTACATCGTATAAATTTACCTTATAAGTCTTTGATAAATCATTTATTTTAGCCATAAATTCAGACCAGTTCTTTTGATTGTAAAGCAATTTAGATGCTTCTCTTAATTTATTGTCAAAATAGTTATTATCATCAATTACGCTATCTCTATTTTTTTCAGTATCTTGTAATTTAAGAGTTAGTTTTTTAATCGTATCATTAATCCTGTGAGTTTCTATAAAGCCATCTACTTCATTGAGTCTATTTGTTACTTCTTGTAATTTTACCCTGCTTTCTTCTAAATTCTCTTGTGTAGATTCATAGGTATAATCATATATTAAGTATCCAATAAGAACAGCAACTAATAAGATAGTCATATAAAACGCATTTGTATTAGGTTGTTTTTCATAATAATTATCTATTTTATCAAATATACTAACTTGTTTCATTTCAATACCCTTATTACAATATTACTTTCATATTCTTTTAATTTATTGTTTTTATCCAAAATACTTATCAAAACTTCTTTAGATTCTATTATATAATTATCATTATTACCTATTTCTTTAAGAAAAGATGTCATGCCAGTAGAACTACCTTTTAGTAATAAACTGATTCTATCTTTATCTATTTCTAACTTAGTAACCTTTATATTAGTAGAATTTAAAATATTTCCAATATCAACGAAAACCTTTGCTTTAGATAAATAATTAACTTTTTTATTATAAATATTATCAAGTAGTCTATATCTATAATCCCTTTTATTTTTCTCGTCACTTACCTCTTGCTCAACACCAGCTATTTTTTCATTTAATGCCTTAATCTCACTATCAACTTTTTTATATACACCTTCTTTTTCAGGTAAAGACTCTACTATCTTATCAATTTCTTGTGTAATAAAAAAATTAGTGATGACATTATAAAGAGGATAAATACTAGACAACACGGCAACAACTAATACTGACAATAATAATTTACCTGAATATCTTTGTAAAAACGGTGGTGGTCTTAAATAAGGAGAGATATTAAATATATCACTAGGTAATTTTAATTGCTCGTTACCTCTTAATAGACACAATAATACAAAAGGATTGATTTTTAACTCTGGGCTATCTTTTTCAGGCATATTAGTAAAATCAGAGTTATTATTGTTCTCTACTATAAAATTTTTAACATTTTTAAATAAATCATATCTTATTTTATGAATATTGATAAATTCACCAACAACACAACTATCTTGATTAGATTCAATAACATTTTCTAATAACTTATCTAATTTATTCTCTTCAGGACTATTAAAACATCCAAAGAATACTTCTACTTTTTGTAAGAAATTTTGACTAAAACCAATATCAGTTCCTACAAAAACTTTAGTTATTTGCTCGCTATCCCTAGATAAGCCTCTTAATATTAATTCTAAATTTGAACCAACAAATCTAAAATAATTGCAAAAAATAGTATTTAAAGATACTCTTTTAATATTATCAGGATTATCAAAACCATATTTATTTAAATCCGATATGAAAATATGTTCTGGAATTCTTTCTCCTAAATCTCTAACATATTCTCCATAAACTTTATCTATGCTAATCATATTTAAAATTTTATAATTAACAAGTTCTCCATCCTTATAAACAGTAAGAGTAGTATAAGTTTTATGAAAATATATAAATACTTGAATACCGGCACTATCAATCAATTTATTAGAATAATAATTTTGATATAGCAAAGGTTCCATATCAATATAATCAATATATTGCATTTTATTAGCTACATCTTTAAATTCACTGTCTATTTTCTCATCTTCTACAACAAAAACATTATAAACAGTATTAATACCGACACTAGCATTAGATATACTATATGATATTTTATATCCTTTTTCAATATCTAATCCTAAAATTTCATAAGCTTTATTAGTAATTATGCTAACCTCGTCATCCTTACTATCATTTGGAATCTCAACTGAAGCGTACATAACATTATCGCCACGCATATAACTTAAGTTATACGATGAATTACTTTTTTCTTTGACAGTAATTTCACTAAGTATATTGTCCGATAGTTTATAAAGCTTTTTAGAACTAGGCTCTAAAACTACAATATCCCTTTTTTTCACCGCTTTAGACATCTAAACACCTTTTAATGATTTGACATAATACCGATTTTTTTCAAAAATCTCTCGTCATCATACCATTTTTTTTGAACTTTTGCAACCAACTTTAAGTTAATTTTTAATAAAAAAACTTCAGCAATTCTTTTCCTAGCAACTATTCCAATACGCTTAATTGTATTAGCATTTCGACCAATTAGCATTGCTTTATGATTTTCTGAATCTGTAATAATATCGGCATAAATAGTTAAAAAATTATCTTTTTCTATAATTTTATTAATTAACACTTCACAACAATATGGCAATTCATCACTTAAATTTTGGTAAATGCTTTCTATTATTAATTCTTTAATAACATCTTTAGTTGTTTTATCAGTGCTAAATTCTGGGTCAAAAAAATATGGGTGTTCTGGTAAATACTTTACCATCTCATCTAATAATTTATTTTTATAGAATTTATTTTTTGATGAATAAGGAATGATATTAGGAACAATATCTAATTTATTAAATTCTTCTAATTTATCCAATAATTTTTTAGGTTCAACCAAATCAACTTTGTTTATAACTACAATATGCTCAACCTTTGGCTTTAAATCTAAAAATTTTTTATATTCATCTAAACTATCAAAAATACTCATAACGAATACAATCAAATCACACTCATCTAAGCTCTTTTTAGCAGCTTCTATTAATAGTTGATTGAAATTCTTATTGCTTTCGTGTAGGCCTGGAGTATCTATTAATATTATTTGATTTTCATCGTGCATTATTACCACATTCATTTTTCTTCTTGTGGCATTTTCTTTATGTGATACTAGGCAAATATTTTCGCCTAGTAAAGAATTAATCATTGTGCTTTTACCGGCATTTGTTCTGCCGATTACACTTACAAAACCGCTTTTCATAAAATATATCTTGCTATATCTTGATTTTCTATAATAGAGCCTAATTTATCATCAACTAATTTTGTATCTATTACACAATCTTTATCTTTGTATTTATCACACTCATAAGAAATATCTTCTACTAATTTTTCAATAACAGTATGTAAGCGTCTAGCACCTATATCTTCCATACTTTCATTTGCTTGTGCTGCTATTTTTGCAATTTTTTTAATAGCATCATCTTCAAACACTAAATTAACTCCTTCAGTTTCTAAAAGTGCTTTATATTGTTTTAAAAGTGAGTTTTTAGGTCTTGTTAAAATCTCATACAATTCATCAGCACCCAAGCTATCAAGCTCAACTCTTAGTGGAAATCTACCTTGTAATTCAGGGATTAAATCACTTGGCTTACTTAAATGAAATGCACCTGCTGCAATAAATAATATATGATCAGTTTTTACATTACCTAATTTAGTATTTACTACACTACCTTCTACGATAGGTAACAAATCTCTTTGAACACCTTCTTTGCTAGGGTCTTGTCTACTTGAATTACCCGAGCTTACCGCAACTTTATCTATCTCGTCAATAAAGATTATTCCTTCATTTTGAACTCTTTTTAAGGCTTCATCTTTAATACTTTCATTATCTAAAACACTATCTGTTAATTCAGTTTCTAAAACTTTTCTAGCGTCTTTAATTTTTAACTCTTTTTTTACTTTTTTATCAGCAATACCAATCACTTTTACCATCTCTTGCATACTTGCAAGTTCTGGTGGTAGATTTGGATTTGTCTCAAGTGAGCGTTGGGTTACATAAATTTCTATAACCTTATCTTCAAATTCTTTATTTCTTAGACGCTCTTTCATCTTTTCTAAGCTAGTTTCATACTCTGCTTGTTTTTCTTCACTAACACCTTTTGGTAATGGCGGTAATAATTTTTCTAAAATTTTATTTTCTATTAGTTCGGCTAATCTTGATTTGTTTTTTTCTAAATGTTCATTTTTTACTAAAGTTAAAGCCGCATTAGCTAAATCTCTTACCATACTTTCTACATCACGACCAACAAAACCAACTTCAGTATATTTACTAGCTTCTACTTTAATAAAAGGTAAGCCCATTAATTTAGCAATTCTTCTTGCAATTTCTGTTTTACCCACACCTGTGCTTCCTATCATTAAAATATTTTTAGGAACAACATCATCTTGCATACTTTCTTCAAGCTTTAATCTTCTATATCTATTTCTTAAAGCAATAGCAATTACCTTTTTAGCTTTTTCTTGACCTATTACATATTCATCTAAAAATTCAACAATTTCTTTAGGTAACATCTGCATTCTTAATCCCTTAATTCATAAGTAGTTATATTTGTGTTTGTATAAATACAAATCTCTCCTGCAATTTTAAGACTTTCTTTAACTAAAGTTAATTCATCTAAATTCGCATGATTATGCAATGCTCTTGCAGCACTAAGTGCGTATGCTCCACCACTTCCAATAGCACAAATGCACTCATCTTGTGGCACAACTACATCGCCTGTCCCGCTTAATAAAAAGATTTGTTTTCTGTTTAAAACTATCATCATAGCTTCAAGTTTTCTTAAGTATTTATCTTTTCTCCACTCTTTTGAAAACTCAATAACAGCTCTTTCTAAATCTCCTTTTTTACTCTCAAGCATTTTTTCAAACATATCAAATAAAGTAAAAGCATCAGCAGTGCTTCCTGCAAAACCTGCTAATACTTTTCCTTCATAAAGCTTTCTAAGTTTTACTGCATTACCCTTTAAAACCGTATTTCCAAAAGTAACTTGCCCGTCACCACCAATTACTGAAGCATCTTTTCCTTTATAAGCTAAAATCGTAGTAGCGTGAAACATTAAGCACCTTTTACCACTACTACAAATTCAGCAACAATGCCATGACCTAATTTTGCACTCACTTTATACTCACCTTCTGCTTTAATAGCATAATCTTGAATACTTTTTTTATCAAGTTCAAGGTTAAATTGCTCTTTAATAGCGTGTGAAATTTCATCTTTTGTAACTCCACCAAATAATGCTCCATTAGCACCTAATTGTTTTTTAATAATAACTTTTTTATCAGCTAAACTATCTTTTAATTTATTCATTAATTCAAGTTCATATCTGTCTTGCTCTTCTTTTTTCTTTAAATCACTTGCGTGTTTTCTAAGCACTTCTGTGCTAGCAACTTTTGCAAAACCTTTACCGATTAAGAAATTTTGACCATAACCATCTTTTACTTCTTTAACTTCTCCGGCTTTACCTAAGCCTTTTACATCTTTAATTAATAAAACTTTCATAATTTCTCCTTTTTGTAATATTATTGATTGTAATAAAAAAAGTATATCCCATATAACATATTTTCTAATTATTACAAATTCAAAAAACGATTATAGTATAAAATAAAACAAAAAACAACTAAATAAATTAATAATGAATATTTTTAATATAAAATTTATAAAAAACCACACTTAAAAATAAAAACTTACAAAAAATAAATAAAGGATAATAAATGATAATCTGGTGGGCCTAACAAGACTTGAACTTGTGACCTCACCCTTATCAGGGGTGCACTCTAACCAGCTGAGCTATAGGCCCTTAAGAAGTAGAATTATTGTTATCTTATTTCATTTCAACCTTTGATATCCAAACAAGCTCTCAAGAGCTCTTGAAATATTTATTACTCTTTAGTGTGAGTTAAAGAGTATGTACTCTAGAAAGGAGGTGATCCAACCGCAGGTTCTCCTACGGTTACCTTGTTACGACTTCACCCCAGTCGCTGATTTTGCTGTGGGCGGTAACTA